>NVUS02000330.1 GCA_002402005.2 OCS116 cluster bacterium
AAAGTCAGCCGCGTTGCCATCAGAATCTGAACATAAACTTATTGAATCTATCTATGATGTGACGATAGACCTTGCGAAATATAGTGATTTACTATCATTGTGGGAAGCAGAGTTTTTGCGGCCCGTTGCCGGTACTTCGGAAATGGCGCAAAATATCGACCCGTCGATTGAAGCGCATGTGACCCGAGCATCGACCGTGTTGGATATGACCCAAGCACAAAATGAAGCCACGCCTAGTTTAAGACAATTGGTGATCGAAAATACTTTACCGATATTTATGTTGTCGGTCGATAAAGAAATATCATTGGTCAATGATGCTGCGCTAGATTTTTTTGGGTTTGAGGCCGGTAAAAAACTACCTGAACAAGCTTTCGAACCAGAAGATGGCCAGAAAATTGACCAATATTTAAACCAGTTAGATGAGTTAGAAGCCGGCCGTATATTGGCCATCATTCAGCCGCAGGATGATGAAGGCGAAGCCAGCTTGTTATTTGCCTTGTTTAAAGTGCATGATGCTGAAACCACACGAGATTATTTACAAATATCCGCCGTGCATACGGTGTGGAATGATGATGTTGCTGATATCATCAAAAATACATTTGCTTTGTCGGACGCTGAAATTGATTTGGCGCAGCGCTATGTGGCCGGCGAAAAATTGATTAACATTGCCGAGGAACGTGGCCGTTCGCTCAATACGGTGAAAACCCAGAGCAAGATTTTACTACGCAAAACCAAGCTGAAAACCCAAAGTGAATTGGTGCGCCTATTTTCGGCCTTACAGAATTTTGGGGTGCAGAATGATAATGGCAAAGCCAATGATGCTGGCATTGGCAAACAGAGGCACACCAATATAATTGAGCGAGAAGATGGGCGTAAAATATATTATGAAATTTATGGTGACCCCAAGGGTGAACCGGTTTTATTTGCGCATGATATCATTATGGGCACTAAGTTGCCCAAAAAACTGATTGGCTACCTATACGCCCAAAAAATTAAATTAATTGCCCCGCATCGGGCTGGTTATGGCTATAGCGATGTTTATATGGGGCCCGATAGGTTGAATAATTTTGTCGAAGATGTGAGCTTGGTATTGGAAGCTGAAAAAGTCGATCGGTTTAAAATTTTGGGATTTTATGCCGGGTCGGTTTATGCTTTTTACTTGGCCATTGCGATGCCGCAGCGGTTGATTAAAATGCGCCTGATCAATAGCTATGTGCCGATGACATCGCAAGCCCAAATGGATGCGATACCGATGCCGATTAAAGTGTTGGTTTACACGGCTAAATATATGCCCAAGCTATTTCCTTTTTTTATGCATGTTATGGCGGCGCAAGTGAAAAGGCTTGGTCATGATTATGTGATGAAAGAATATTTTAAAGATTCTGAATTTGATTTAAAATCATGCCAAGACCCCGACATCGCTGAATTTATTGCCGAAAGCTTTAATTGTGCGTTTGAAACAGGAACGCTAGGCACAAGCCAAACAGCAATAGATGCCATTGGCTATGATTGGCCAAGTTTACTCAAAGAAAATAAAATGATAGTTGAGTATTTCCATGCCAGTGAAAGCTTCTCGCCGGTTGATTTGGTTAAAGATATTGTGCAAATGCAGGAAAGTTTTAGCTTAAAGTTGTTTAAAGGCGGGCAGTTGATTTTGTATGAAAACCCCGAAGAAATGCTCAAAGGTCTTTAATTAAAGCGTTGTATTTTGGCAATATACCCCCGTGGAGGTATTCTTACGCGCTCTACTAAAGTCTAGTGTTTGCAGATAACTTTACAAATACTGACGTTAAGAATAATATTTTGACCTATCCATTAGACCATAAACAACAAACTGAAAACCGACTTATAGACTCGATTTATGATGCGGCCATTGACCCGCAAAAATATGATGAATTGCTGTTATTGTGGGAGGATGAGTTTTTTGTCACCCCCACTCGTGAAACCTCGCAACAGGTGGATGGGGCGATTGAAAACCATATACGCCGCGCCCATAAAATTTTAAGCTTAACCAACCCGCAACAAAATGAGCCGCCGCGCATCGAACAATTGGTCGATGCGGATCCGCTGCCGACATTGATTTTATCGCGCGACCAAATTGTGACTTTGGCCAACCAAGTGGCGCAAAATCTATTTGGGGTAAAAATAGGCAAAAAACTGCCGCATAACGCGTTTTCAGCCGATGACATTTTAAAAATTAAACATTATCTGACTCATCTGAACAAACATAAATCTGATCGGGTTTTGGCCATTATCCAACCACAAAATGAAGAAGGTCAAGCGACTTATTTATTTGCTTTGTCTAAGATTGATGATGTGAATTCGCGCCGCAGCTTGTTGCAAATATCGGTGGTCAATACCGTGTGGAACGAGACGGTGGGCAAAACCATTCAAACCACATTTGCGTTGACGGATGCCGAGATTGACCTTGCCAAACGTTATGTGGCAGGCGAGAAGCTGGCCGACATTGCGTTTGCCAAAGGTCGCTCGATCAACACGGTGAAAACCCAGAGCAAATCTTTATTTCGCAAAACCAAACTCAAAAGCCAAAGTGAATTGATTAGATTGTTTTCGGCCTTGCAACAATTTGCCCAGCAAGAAAATAATGGTAGAAACAATGCGCTACATTTGGAAGAACCGGTGGGGTTGAACAGTAGCTACCAGCATTTTATTGGCCGGGCGTATATCAACCGTATGAATGGCCGCAAATTATATTATGAAACCTATGGTGACCCGGATGGTGAGCCGGTATTGTATTTGCATGGGGTTATATCCGGCACAAAATTTACCCATGAGATTATGGATCTTTTTCGAGCCCAGAAAATCAAATTGATTGCGCCGCACCGTGCCGGTTTTGGTAAATCTGACCCGCATTTTGAACAACGTGAAGAAGGCTTTGTTGAGGATGTGCGGGCGGTATTGGTGGCTGAACAAGTCGATAAATTTAAAGTGGTTGGGCAATTTGCAGGGGCTTATTATGCCTTTATATTGGGCGCGGCACTACCCGAGCGGATTTTGAAAATGCGTTTGATCAACAGCCATGCGCCGATTGAATCGAAAAACCAGCTGTCTAAAATTATGGGTAGGCCATTGCGTACTTTGGTTTATACGGCGCGTTACATTCCACAATTGTTGCCGTTTTTACTGAGTAATATGGATGTGCAAGTGCGTAAAAATGGCGGTCGTTATTCGATGAATAAATATTACCGCGAATCTGCATTTGATTATGAGCTGTGCCAAGACGCTGAAATTGGCGAAGTGGTGATTGATGGGTTTTTATCTTGTTATGCGCAAGGCAATAAATTTGTAACCCAGCAAGTGAAAAATCTTTACCAAAAAGATTGGTCGCATTTGATTGCCGATTGCCCTGTACCGATTGAGCTTTATCATTCGACCAAGGATATATCTGTGCCGCTTTGGGTGATGCAGGATTTGGCTAAAAAACACCATCAATTGAAGTTGACAATTGTCGAGGGTGGGCAGTTGATATTATACAAATATCCTAAAACCATACTTGCCGATCTTTAAGTATTTTTGAATGATTTACATTGTTGCAATGCAAATGGTCGGCCTGTCTTATATATACAGGTCATTTTTATGGGTGCAAGAATGTCGTCCAATGTGATGAGCCATATATATGTGAGTATGAAATGGAACTGACAACCTCGCACTTTGTTGGATTTATCCATTGCCTCAATAATATTTATCTGACCGAAAGATTGGTGTCGGATTTATTTCATACAAATTTTTTATGCGGTGCATAAGTTTTGTTAATTGTATATTGTTGTTTTTTATGAGTTTTTGGCGGTTTTGCTGGGTTTTTTGAAGTCAATTTTTGTTAACCTTTATTAACAGATTTTGGAATCGGTTG
>NVUS02000331.1 GCA_002402005.2 OCS116 cluster bacterium
ATAAAAAACAAATACTCACGCCACTTAATGGCATAAGACCCGATGAAAAATGGTAGCCATGCTCGAAGCCGTCAATAAATATTATAACAAACCAACCGATGGCAGTGCCACTGGCCGCAATTTCTTTGCCCTATTCTCAATTGTTTTCATCTTCATATTTTTAGGGCTAGATTCCCAACCCTTTGCTGATGCTTATTTTGATGGCCGCAATTTGGTCACCCTCATCGTTATCATCTATTTTTTTGCCATGCTCAGCACCGCCGATAGCCGCTTGCGTCGCTTGATGTTAATCATGGTGCCGCTCTCCTATATTGGCGAAATTATCTTTTGCAATGTGCTGGATATGTATGATTATCGCGAAGACCGTATCCCGCTTTATGTGCCGTTCGGCCATGCCATCATATATGGTTCTGGCTATATGTTCAGTTTCACCCGCTGGGCAAACCAGCATGATGCGCTGATGAAAAAAATATTCATGTGGTTTTTTGGCGCTCTATTCATCGGCGCCGGCTTGTTGTTTTTCGACATCCTATCACTGATACTCGGCGTCTTATTCTTCCGCGCTTTGCGCCGCAAAAAATGGCTGACCCTATATTACTATGTCGCCATCTATGTTTTGATTGTCGAATTTACCGGCACATATTTCAGCGTTTGGGCATGGGATGCTTATACATTAGGCTTCATCCCCACCGTCAACCCACCGGTCGGCGCGGTCTTCCTATACATTGGCGGCGACGCTGTATTGCTACGTGTCATGCGCTTTATGCAAAGAAAAAATATCCTACAACCGATAGATTATGAGCGCCCAGATGAGACTTGGTAACTTGCTAGCAAGCAAACACATATACTTAACGGAGTCTTAAGGCAAGCAACCGAGTCCGCTAGCTAGCGAAAAACACATACAACTAAAGTATCGAATTGACAACGAGTCCGCTCGCGAGCAAAAGCCCGATATTGCTACAAATAAAACCCTATCGGTTGTAATTCAAAATCGGTGCGAGCCATCGCTCACATTCGTCCATATTCATGCCTTTACGTTTGGCATAATCCGACACTTGATCTTTCTCAATCTTACCAATGCCAAAATAATGGCTATCCGGATGGCTGAAATACATGCCAGACACACTCGATGGCGGCCACATGGCGCAACTGTCAGTCAACTCAACCCCAATGCGATTGGTCGTATCGAGCAGTTTAAACAAGGTGCGTTTCTCAGTATGATCAGGCTGCGCAGGGTAACCCGGCGCGGGGCGAATGCCTTGATATTGCTCTTTGACCAACTCTTCAATGCCAAAATTCTCTTCGTGCCCATAGCCCCACAGCTCGCGCCGCACTTTGGCATGCATCAGCTCAGCAAAAGCTTCGGCCAAACGGTCACACAGGCTTTGGAATAGAATGGCGCTATAATCATCACCAGCAGCCTTAAATTCAGCCACTTTGTCTTGCTCACCAAGCCCTGTGGTCACCGTAAAGCCACCAATATAATCCATCACACCGCTATCTTTCGGGGCGATAAAATCCGCCAAACAATCATTATAACGGCCAGGTTGTTTCTTCATCTGTTGCCGCAAACCGTGGAAGGTATCCAACACAGTCTCGCGATCATCATCAGTATAAAGCGTAATGTCATCACCACTAAAATCAGAAACCACATTGGCAGGCCAAAAACCCACAACGCCGCTGGCTTTAGTCCAACGCCCCGCGATAATTTTATCCAACATGGCCGTCGCGTCTTTATACAAAGTCTTAGCCGCTTCTCCAAATTTTTCACTTTCAAAAATCCGCGGGTAAGCGCCCTTCAATTCCCAACTGCTAAAGAAGGGCGTCCAATCAATATATTTAGCAATCTCTCGCAAATCAAAATTCTTATAGTCTTTCACACCCAAGAATGACGGCTTCTTAATCTCATAACCATCCCACTCAATCGGCATCGCATTGGCGCGCGCTTGTGCAATACTCGGGCGGTCTTTGTCATTCCGTGCCCGCGCATGCTTCTCAGCCATATCAATATATTCAGCCAATGTTTCGGCCTGATATTCAGCACTGCCATTGCCCATCAGCTTAGTCGCCACAGCCACCGCACGGCTGGCATCGGTCACATAAATCGTCTGCCCCGATTTATAATTGGGGTTAATCTTCACCGCAGTATGCACTTTAGAGGTCGTCGCGCCGCCAATCATCAATGGCATGGTAAAGCCCTCACGCTCCATCTCAGCCGCCATATGGCACATTTCATCAAGGCTCGGCGTAATCAAACCCGACAAGCCAATCATATCCACGTTCAATTCTTTGGCTTTTTTGATAATGTCAGCCGCAGGCACCATCACGCCCATGTCAATCACTTCAAAATTATTACACTGCAACACCACACCCACAATATTTTTACCAATATCATGCACATCGCCTTTAACCGTCGCCATCAAGATTTTACCATTATTGGTGCTGGTGTCACCTGTTAAGAGCTTCTCTTCTTCAATAAACGGCATCAAATGCGCCACCGCAGCTTTCATCACGCGGGCAGATTTCACCACTTGCGGCAAGAACATTTGGCCAGAGCCAAACAGGTCACCCACAATATTCATCCCGTCCATCAATGCGCCTTCAATCACATGCAATGGCCGTTCAGCCCCCTGCCGCGCTTCTTCCGTATCTTCAACAATAAATGCCGTGATGCCATTGACCAAACTATGCGCCAACCGATCCGCCACATTCTTCTCGCGCCACGTCAGGTCAACCTCACGTTTTACACCTTTTTGGCCGACATATTCCTGCGCCAATTCAAGCAGATTGTCAGATGAAGTTTCACCATTCTCAGGCGTGCGGTTAAACAACACATCTTCAATCGCCAATAATAATTTCTTCGGAATGTCATCATAAATCGTAAGCTGCCCAGCATTCACAATACCCATATCCATCCCCTGCTTAATTGCATGGAATAAAAATGCACTATGCATGGCTTCACGCACCAAATTATTGCCCCTAAAACTAAACGATAGGTTAGACAACCCGCCCGAAATATGACAATGCGGCAAGGTTTCTCTAATGGTCTTAGCCGCTTCAATAAACGCCTTACCATATTCATTATGCTCTTCAAGCCCCGTTGCCACCGCAAAAATATTCGGGTCAAAAATAATGTCTTGAGGTTTAAACCCAACTTCATCAACCAATATGCGGTAAGATTCTGTACAAATTTCCACTTTACGTTCATAAGTATCGGCTTGGCCATCTTCATCAAATGCCATCACCACGGCTGCTGC
>NVUS02000332.1 GCA_002402005.2 OCS116 cluster bacterium
AAAACTATATAAAATTAATCAAATGCGTCTGCGACAACAAAGACGTCGTCTTATAAGACATTTCAAGCTGCGTATTCAGCGTCAATATCATGGCACTCACTTCATAAGTATCCGACATTTCAACATCCGCCAATATATTTTGGCTCAAAAACACCCGGCTGGTATTGCGCACACTTAAATTCTCTAAATGCTTTTCTTTATAGCCCAATTCAGTCGATAAATCCAAAATACCAACTTTCAGATTGTCATCAGACAGACCTTTGGTAATTCGAGTTTTCAAACCGGCATAATGCTCATTCGATTCATCACTAGTCGGGTCAAATGTCGAGGCCACCATCATTGACAAGTTTTTCACAAACTCACGCAATGGCTCTTCATCAGCCCGCGTGCCCACTTCAAGCACACTATTCTTAGAGGCAAAAACCTTATAACTACTGCGCGCACCGCCAGTGGCTTTATCACCATTATACCAAGACATTGTATCGGCATCCGTGCCGTTCATCATCGCCACAGCCGTATCAAATGGCGGGCCGTCAACCCGTTGCGGTGGTTCCGCAAAAAACCCGTCGGAAGCCATTAAGGTTGAGCCAGCCAACATTTCACCATTGGCAATATAAGCAATCGCCGCATCCAATGATGCCTGAAAATTCGCCGCGGTTGCCGCGTCATTGGCACCTATGACAAATCCATCTTTGTCGTTGCTGCCATCAGCTTTGCTCATCAAATTAATGTCAACCTTGGCACCATCCGGCATAATCAGGCGTATGGTGATTAAATCATCCTCTATCACCGTCGCACCGGTAAAATCAATCGCTGTCGCCGCGGGTGCGCCCACTGGGCCAGTCACTGTCAAACCCGAGATCGCTTGGGTTACATTGCCAAGTTTAATGCCAAATGCATGCACACCATCTTCGGCCATATTCACCTGTGCGCCCACTGTACCAATGGTCAAACGGCCATTGTCCAAAGCGCCCAAATCTGCCAATTTTCGTTCCGAAATCACTTGCTTTAAACCAGCTCTTGCGCCCTCACCATTCATAATATCGGTAATGGAGCTAATGGGTTTTTCGTCAAGCTTAGTGCCTGAAAATAAATATTTATCGGCAATTTTTTCATTCAACAAGCTAATCGCGTCGTTTAATCTTTGCTCAGCACCAATTTTCACATTTCTAAAACTACCGTCATTTAAAGACATGGCTGTGCCGTTAAAGTCAGCCCGGGCGTTAGATTCAATATCCCCTAAGCTAGACAATACATTTTGCACTGTGCTCAAATGAATGTTGGCACGGGCAATCGCATCATTATAACTCGAATAGCTTTTGATATCTGCGCGCATTTTCAACGCAATGTTACGATCATTACCCAATCTACCATAAGTTTGGGCTTTTTTCTGCGTCGACAATTGCACATGCAAATCAGATAATTGCGAGTTCAAACGGTTTATATAAGCTGTAGAGCCTGTTGAACTTATGCCTTTAATTGCCATTTTAATTTCCAATCCTCAACATATGCGTTACATACGCATCATTGTATCCATCAATTCTTTAATCACGCTCACAATTCGCGCATTCGCCGCATATGCCGTTTGCAAAACCAACAATTGCGCCATTTCTTCATCCACATTCACTTTGGTTTTGGATTCCATCCGCGCATTCATCGCGCTTAAAACCATCTCTTGGTTTTCTGCCATGCGCGAATGTCGGTCAATCCGCGATGTTTGGTCCGCCACCACTTGTTGCGTAAAACTACCAAGCGTGCCAGAGAATGGTGAGCTTTGCGTACCAATGCCGGAGTTTGCGTTAAACGAAAATTGCGTTTCGGTAAATTTTTTCAGCAAATCAGCCGGTCTGGTTTGATCACCCAATGATGTCGTTGTGCTATATTTGATCAATAAGGTATTGTCATCCTTTAACGCATCATTCAACCGTATACGGGAGGCAAAACCACGTTTCTGCCCAAACCCATCTAAGTTATTGGTATAATTTTCTTGGCTATTGCCGTCCCAATCCTTAAAGAAGTTCATTTCTGTGCCTTGGCCTTGCAAACCAGTCGCAGTCTCTTGGCCACTCACGCCAATCACATCCACCAAGTCCGGGCCACCATCATCCAAAATCTGAATGTCAGTACCACCCACCAAAGTCACGTTGAAATTGGGGTTCTCACCAGTAATCGCCGCGGCTATCTGAGCCTGCACACTGGCCATACCACCACTAAAATCAATGCCAAACACTTTGTCAGTGCCATTGGCGGTAAATGAATCCTTCAGCGGCAATAAAGTCGGGTCAGATACTTTTACAAAGCTAATCTTATGGCTATAGCCGGTGGCATTATCCTTATAATCAAATTCAACTATATTGCCATCCGACAATCCGCTTAAATCCAATTTAAAACCTTCATTCGCACCCGCCGTCACCGCCGTGCCGTCAGTGTGAATGGTATTGAATACCGATGCCAAACCATGCGCCAACTCATCAAGTTGGTCTTGTGCATTGACCAACACATCGTCCCGCATTTTCAACAGACCAGCTAATTTCCCACTCTTAATCGTACCAGTTTGGATAAAATCAATCGGCGTGTCCGTGCCGGTTTCAAGCGTAATCGTCCCCACGCGGCGCAAATCATCATCTTCATTATATAGATGCGTAGCAGTGATGTTGGCTCTCTCATCAAATACCAGCCGATTGGCTGTGCCATCAACCAAGGCCAAACCGCTGGCGGTAAACACTTTTACCGCGCCGTTTTTGCCATCAGCAAATACCTTAATGTCTAAAATCGCCGACAAATCATCAATTTGGTTATCAAGCTGATCTTGCAAATCCGCCGTGCCATCACCGCGAGGATAAGTTGTCAATTGGTGGCTAATGCGAGCGATATTATCCATCGCTATGTTGGCGCGGTCAACCTCTTGTGCAATCATATGCTCGGCATTTTGCCGCATATCTTGCACTTGAGAGGAAATATCGCGCAAATGCGAAGCTAAATATTCACTACTTTCAATCAATTCCTGGCGCGAAGCGTCCAATTGCGGCGCATTCACAAACCCCACCAAGGCCGAGCCAACACTATTCACAATCGTGTCAAGCGAGCCATCAGCACCGGGTTTGCCAAATAGATTGTCAATATATTGCAAAAATTCGGTCTGAACATTCAAATCATTAAAATCAGAATATTCAGTACGCACTCTAGCTTGCAAAAAACGGTCTATCTGTCGCGTCACCGCCCCAATACTCACACCAAAGCCCTTGTTGCCGACAACATTACTGTCAAGCGCCAACGTCTTTTTTGTATAGCCTTCGGTATCGGCATTGGCAACGTTTCTCGCCGCCACTTCGATACCCATTTGGGTTGCCCGCAAACCACCCAAAGCATTACTTATACTTTGACCTAGTCCCATTTATCACCTATTTTCAATATGTTAATCAATGTTCAATTAACGTTTCATATTAATCACTTCTTGCAACATTTCATTGGCCGTGGTCACAATTCTGGTACCCGCCGCATAAGCTTGCTGCGTCACAATCAATTTCGAAAACTCTTCCGCAATGTCAGTGTTCGAAGCTTCAAGCTGGTTGGCCACAATAAAGCCCGTCGCGCCAGCTTCTGCCGCGCCAGATTCCGCAGTCGCAGTAAAGGCACTACCATTTTGCTTTTTCAAAAACCCGTCAGCAGCAAATGATGCCAAAGCGATTTGCGATTTTTCAACCACCACACCATTGGTATAAGTCACCGCCACACGGCCGTTGCCCGTAATCGCCACGCCCGATAATTCACCGGCCGAATAACCATTTTGCGAAATTTCATTCACAATCGCCGAGCCGCCATCATCATCATATTGCGACAAGCCGCCGTCTTTACCATGCTTTAACTTCAGATCACCAAGGTTGTCACCGTTAATGGTCAAAGCTACAATGGTCACCTCACCCGCATTCACCGCACTAAGTGGCGCAGTCAATACCGAGTTCGCTCCAAATACATAATCATCTGGCAATTTGGTCCATGTCACATCACCCGGTGCCGTTGGCGCACTGTCGGAATTATAATATAGCGACCAAGTGTCAGGTGTTTCACTGGTTTTGGCCCATCTGAATTGCACGTTCACTTTGTTACCAGCTTCATCAAACACGGTAATGCTTCGACCATCAATTGATTCATCAATGAATGTCGCTGAATCAGCATCCGTAATGTCAGTACCGGCCAAAGGCGCTGCTAAAAATTCTGCACCACCATCTTGCGCGGTTTGGGTCAGCGGATGAATCGGCAAGTTCAATCGATAATTGATAAGCGATGTCGGCCGCGCTGCCAAAAAATCTTTGGAAAATTTAATCACACTTGGCTCATTACCCGATGGGTTACCAGTTGCCGGGTCAATCGGGTTGCCTTTTAAAAAGTAACCAGCACCATTGACCAAATAACCGTTCCGGTCCAATTCAAAATCACCACGTCTGGTATAGCGTGTCACTGTGTCAAACACCGGCAAGCCATCAGCCACGCCAGATTGTTCAGAAATCACAAAATAACCATCACCGTTAATCGCTAGGTTGGTATCCACTTCAGAACCCAACAAATCGCCTTGCGTATCGTTGGTCGCTCTGGTGAATGCCATCACCGAGCCAGATTGTTGTTGTCGAGGGTCAGAGGATGATACAACATCCATAAATGAGACCTCAGTACGCTTAAAGCCAATGGTTTGCGAGTTGGCAATATTGTCAGAAATATGCTCCAAAGCAAATGATTGCGCCCTAAGGCCTGCCACTGCGGTTGTCATCGCGCCAAAAATACCCATTTTATCCCCTTTACAAAATAATTCAGGTTACAAATAATTATACGAACACACTCATCACAAGCGTGCCACATTACATTTCTCGCCTTCCCTCTGGCCAAACGCCAAAATCAAAGACACTAATTCAACCACTAGCAATGCACATAGCGTGCCAATAATTAAATCGTTATATTTCAATAAGTTAGAAAACCACCACGCATCTCACCTAGGCATTTATGGTTAGCAATTGCTTACCAAGCGGCAATTATTTCCGCCCCACAGCCGCAAAATCATTAATTTTATCGACATTTTGTTGCAAGCCGCTAAACTCAAAAAAACGCAAATAATGGGGTGTATATCGTGAAAAGAGCATTTAAATATCTAGGCTATTTGGTCGGCTTTCTTTGCGTCATATTAATCGTCGCCGCCATTTCCATCTATGCCTATTTCACCAATGGCTTGCCCAGCTATAATGGTCAGGTACAATTGGCTGGGCTTAAAGACAAAGTCAGCATCACCCGCGATCAACATGCCCTACCACACATCATCGCCCAAACCTCAGACGATGCCTATTTCGCCATTGGCTATGCCCACGCCCAAGATCGTTTGTTTCAAATGCAGCTACACCGCCACATTGCCATGGGCAGATTGTCCGAATTGATTGGCCAACAAGGCCTCGAGACCGATAAATTCTTGCGCACTTTAGGCATGTACCAAGCCGCCGAGGCTTCCTATCATTTATTAAGCCAACAAACCAAAACCCAACTCGAAGCCTATAGCGCCGGCATCAACGCCTATTTGGTCGAAGACCATATATTGCCCGTCGAATTCGCCATATTGCAGCTCGACAAACCCCAGCCTTGGCAACCTCTACACAGTGCTGCATGGATGAAAATCATGGCCTGGGATCTCAACAATACATGGCGCAAAGAGCTAGACCGCTTGGTCATGTCAGCCAATTTCACCCCCCAACAAATTACCGAATATCACCACGCTTACCCGGGCGACAAAGCCTTCATTCCACCCAAACCAATAGACATATATGGCTTTGAGTTAAACGCGCCAAGCCCGTTACAAACCTCCGCCCTCAGCCGCCAAATCAAAATTTCAGCAATTATAGACCGCCAAACCATAGAGGGCATCGGCTCTAACAATTGGGTACTCGCCGGCAGCCTCAGCCAAACCGGCAAGCCACTGCTGGCCAACGACCCACATCTTGGCCTCACCGCCCCCGCCCTGTGGTATCACGCCCATTTAAAAACCACCGATGGCAGCCTCAACGCCATCGGCGCCACCATGCCCGGCGTGCCTTACATCGCCCTTGGCCGCAATGACCGCATTGCATGGGGCTTCACCAACACCGCCCCCGATGCGCAAGATCTATATGTCGAAAAAATCACCCGCGAGGGCTTTTACAAAACTCCAGATGGCGAGCTGCCATTCATCACCCGCCAAGAGGTGATCAAAATCAAAGGCCAAGACGATTATATCCTCACCACCCGCGCCACCCGCCATGGCCCGGTGCTATCCGATCGCTTGGCCAATGTCGCCAAATTACTGGGCGATCAACATGTGTTGGCACTAAGGTGGACAGCGTTAGACAATGATTCCCTCAGCCTCGAAGCCAGCGCCAACATCGCCACCGCGCAAAACTGGCAACAATTTTTAGCCAATGCCAAAAACCTCAAAGCCCCGCAACAAAGCATTGTTTATGCCGATGTCGATGGCAATATCGGCCTCATCGCCCCCGGCGCTGTGCCCATCCGCCATCCCGATAACGAGCTTTATGGCCAATATCCGTCACCCGGCTGGTTAGCTAAATATGATTGGCAGGGCTATATTCCGTTCGATGAATTGCCACAAAAATTCAACCCGGCAAAAAACTACATCGCCACCGCCAATCATAAAATTATCGATGATGATTATAAACATTACATTGCCAGCAAATGGACATTGCCTTATCGCTATAACCGCATCGTTAAATTGCTCGAGGCCAAACCCAAACACAATCTCGATAGCCTCAAAACCATCCAACTCGATCAATATTCCAATTTCCTCGAAATCATGCGCCCAATACTGGACAAAGCACTTAGCCAACAACCACTCGCTGATCCAGATGCCATTAAAGCTTATGAACTGGTTAAACAATGGGATGGCCGCGCCACCGCCGAAAGCCGCGAAATGCTGATTCTCACCTTGTGGATACGGAATTTACAAAGCGTCATCCTCACCCCAGAATTTGACAAATTGCGCAGCCGCAATCATCAATTCCTTATAGATGTGCTCAATGATAAAGACGGCATGAGCCGCTGGTGTGGCAATCTAGCCAAGCAAGATGGCAATGCCGAAACCTGCGCCATACTCGTGTCGCAAACTTTCTACATCACCACCCAACAAATCACCAAACAATTGGGGGTGAATATGCAAAATTGGCAATGGGGCAAAGTTCACCAAGCCGT
>NVUS02000333.1 GCA_002402005.2 OCS116 cluster bacterium
CGCCTTTTGCGCGGCCAACAAGCCAGTTATATTCATCATCAGCTAAAGTGCCATCTACGTTGGATTGTTTATTGGTGAGGGGGGCGAGGAACATTCTGTTTTTATGTTCTGGGCCGCGGGTGAAGGTGAGGGGGGAGAATAAGTTTGATGACATGGTTGACTCATTGGTTGGTTTTTGGGTTCAGTATAGCACTGAATGCTTAGCTGCATATGCAGAACCTCTATCTACCCCCAAAAATCCCTGCGATTCGACGAGTGCGCCCAGAAGCCGAGCGGTAAACTGTGTGGCCAACGCGCGGCAGGCTAGCTGTGCGCGCCGTTAGGTGCGCGCTGCGCACGCAAGTGTCAACAGAGAGGCGAAGCCGAACGTATAAATGCAGACTTCCAGAGTGTTGGCAGGATGCTGTCCTGTGATAGCTGAAAAGTTGTGACGTGGAAAGTTTGTGCTGGGGTAGCCGCTGTGTGAACCTGTGGTAACATCAGCTAAAGACATAAGAAAGTTGGCTGTACTGCCTGTACTCGGGTGCTTCATTTTTACGTTCGGCTTAAGCCTCTCTGTTGACACTTGCGTGCGCTCCACATGCTTCGCTAGCTGCGCTAGCTGGCCGCGCGTTAGACGGCCGCGGGCTTCGAACGGCCGAACACGCACTCACTGAAATGAATGGGATTTTTGGAAAAGAGAGGTAGATAGAGGCTCAGAGTTTGCTGTTTTGGAGTAGATAGAAGCTCTGAGTTTGCGGTTAGACAATTCGACGCAAATGCTGAGTGTGTGGTGCAGGGGCAGACGGATATTCTGCCCCTGCTGTTGGTTTCTTAGCGGAACGCCGGCTCATTAAAGCTGCGGAGTTTGCGGGAATGTAGGCTTTCGCTTTTCACTTCGTTGCGCAAAATATCTAGCGTGCGGATGCCGATTTTTAGATGTTGCTCTACGGATTCGGCGTAGAAGCTGTTGGCCATGCCGGGCAGTTTAATTTCACCATGTACCGGTTTGTCGCTGACGCAGAGTAATGTGCCGTAGGGTACGCGGAATCTGAAACCATTGGCGGCGATGGTGGCACTTTCCATATCTACTGCGATGGCGCGGCTTTGGTTGAATATGGTGGAAAGCTCTTTGTAGCGTAACTCCCAGTTGCGGTCATCGGTGGTGACCACGGTGCCGGTTCTGAATCTATCTTTCATCTTGCGGCCTTTAAGGCCGGTAATGTCGCCGGTGGCTTGGGCCATGGCCACTTGCACTTCGGCAATGGTTGGCAAGGGAATCCAAGGCGGGAGATCGTTGTCTAACACATTGTCGATGCGCACATAGGCATGAGCCAGCACATAATCGCCCAAGCGTTGAGTTTTGCGCAAGCCGCCGCAATGGCCGACCATAATCCAACAATGTGGGCGGATGACCGCGACGTGATCGGTGATGGTTTTGGCATTTGACGGGCCAACACCAATGTTGATCAGGCTGATGCCCATATTGTGCTCATCGGTAAAATGATACGATGGCATTTGCGGCAATTTGCCAACTTCTGGCATGTCATCTAATGATGTGAGATTGTGTTTGTTGAGCACGATGTCGCCGGGTAGGACAAGTTCTCTGTCGGAGTTTTTATCGTCTTTTCCATCTATAATGCGCTGGGCAGCATAGGCAACAAATTCATCAACATAACGTTGGTAATTGGTAAAAATCACAAACCGTTGGAAATGTTTGGGCGCAACACCGGTATAATGTTTGAGGCGGTTGAGTGAATAATCGATGCGCGGGCCGGTGAATAGAGCCAGTGCGCCGACGCCATCTTCATCTTCTTTGTCAAATGTTGAGTTTGAGATTTCATCTGAGATTACGCTTAAATCGGGCAGGTGGAAATGTTTGCGCATTTCGGGCACCATGTTTGAATCAAAAGTGCCTTCGACCTTATCGATCACAAATGTGATGGGGATTGGCTGGTCGCTTTCGCCAATAACGATGGGTTGATTGTGGTTTTTAAGCAATTCGGCAATTTGGTTGCGGTAATAATCGCCCATAATGTCAGGTGCGGAAACGGTGGTGCCGAAATTGCCTTCGGACGGCAATGTGCCCCATGATTTTGACGGGTCGGTATTGATGTCATCCGCGCCAATGCTGATGCCGATATATGGGTAGCACGGTGTATGCTCAAAGCCGGTAAATTTATTGTGAGTGAAGGCGGTAAAACCGTCTTTTAGTTCTTTAATGTTTTCCAAGTAAATTTTTTGCAAATAGGCCACGGCCTCATCGGCATCGGTAAAATATTTTGCCTTTTTGATGTTTGCAAATTTAAGGGGAGTGTTCTTATCTAAAGTCATTCTGGGTCTTTCTATCTATTTCGACATATATATTGTAAAAGCCGACCATTCGGCTGTTACTTAACGGGCGAGTATATTTTTTTTAGGTCAGTTTGTCATCTGTTTTTTACAATTTTATGAAAAAGGCTAAATGAGTATATAGAATGCCAATATTATCGTTACTTTGACGTATATTAATAATGATTGAACTGTCCCGCAATTAGTCTATAAAACGGAACAAATGAATATTTACGCATACCAATGCGAATCAACAAGGTTTGAAAAATTGTCTTCAAAATTTAATCAATTTATCGGCGCGACTGAAGCGTTGACAGTGGGTAAAATCAAAACTGAAATATTATCTGGTCTAACCGTGGCTTTGGCCTTGGTGCCTGAAGCTGTGGCGTTTGCCATTGTGGCAACAGTTGACCCATTGGTTGGCTTATATGCTGCGTTTATTGTGGGTTTGATTACTGCTGTTTTTGGCGGCCGGCCGGGCATGATTTCGGGCGCGACCGGCGCTTTGGCGGTGGTGATGGTTTCACTTGTGGTTGGCCACGGGGTTGAATATCTATTTGCCACGGTGGTTTTGATGGGCATATTCCAACTATTGGCTGGGGTGTTGCATTTGGGTAAATTTATCCGCATGGTGCCGCATCCGGTGATGTTGGGGTTTGTAAACGGTTTGGCGATTGTGATCTTTTTAGCGCAATTGAACCAGTTTAAAGTCAACCCGTCTGACAGTGGTTCTGACTGGTTATCGGGCAGCGCGATGTATATAATGCTTGGCCTTGTGTGGTTGACCATGGTGATTATGGTGGTTTTGCCAAGATTTACCAAAGCTGTGCCGGCGCCCTTGGTGGCGATTTTGGCGGTGAGCTTATTGGTAATTTTTGGTGGCATTGAGAATGTATCGACTGTGGGTGATGTGGCGTCTGTAGCAGGCGGCTTACCGGAGTTCCACATTCCGATGGTGCCTTTGACGTTTGAAACTTTGACCATTATTTTCCCTTATGCCTTAATATTGGCGGCGATTGGTTTGATTGAAAGCCTGCTGACTCTAAATCTGGTGAATGATATTTTGGAGCAACGCGGTGGCGCGAGCAAAGAATGTCTGGCGCAGGGTGCATCTAACTTAGTGACCGGATTTTTTGGTGGCATGGGTGGTTGCGCGATGATTGGCCAAAGCATGATTAATGTAAAATCTGGCGGCAGCACTCGTATATCGGGCATTGCAGCGGCGATGTTTTTGCTGATCATTATTTTGTTTGCC
>NVUS02000334.1 GCA_002402005.2 OCS116 cluster bacterium
ATCATCATGCTGCATTTCATGGTCGGGTTATTGGCGATTTTGTCATTAAGTGATTTAATTTCGCTCAATGCGGCTTTTAAGCCGTTCATTTTCCAATTGCCTGCAACCAGTGCTTTGGGTTGATTTGTCATAATCTGCCTTTCAATTTCGCATCTAATTCAATATTTTGGCTAAATCTAAGCCATTTAAGCAGTCAAAACAAATGCTATTTTCCAATGGTATTCATCATATATCAAATTAACTTGATAAAATGCGTTTTTTTTGGCTTTTTTGCTTACAAGGGCTTGTGGTTATGGGACGGTCTATTTATGATGCCCTCAAATATTAGTGATTTAGACTTGTAAGGAAATGTAAATGTTAACTGCCATGCGCAAAGGCTCAGATAATTGGGCTGTGAAAATCTTTCTTGGTATTGTTGTTTTAGGCTTTATTGCCACTGGTGGCTTGCTTTCCTATTCTAGTGTTCAATCTAGCAATTATGTGGCAACTGTTGGTGATGCCAATGTAACTGGCGATGGCTTTTTTGCCGATTATAGCCAAGAGGCTAATAATTATTCGCGCCGTTTGGGCCAAGCCTTGCAACCACAATTTTTAAAGCTTATTGAGCAAACGGTTATTGAGCGTATGGTCAACCGCGCTACGCTTGAAAATACTGGTAAAGTTTTGAATTTGGCGGTTGATGACAAAACCGCATCAAAGACCATCACTGAAGACCCTAATTTCATGGCTAGCAATGGCCAATTTGACAAAGCTATATTTGATGGCTTGTTGCGCCAAAATAACATGAGCGAAAAAGATTATGTGACCTTGATAAAAGAGCAAAAAATTCTGGATCAATTGACTGATGGTTTGGTCAATATTAAATTCAGCCCCGATGTTTATGCTTCTATCATTAACGAATATAACGACCAAGAACGTATTGCCGAATTTTTCCACATCACGCCATCACATGTTGATATTGGCGACACACCAACCGGTGATGATTTGCAAACCTATTATGAAACGGTTATTGCGCAATTTGATGCGCCCGAATATCGCCAAGTCGAAACTCTATTGTTGAACCCTGAGTTATTGGCTAAAGACATGATTGTCGATGATGAGGAAGTTAAGGCTCAATATGAATTGTCTAAAAATTCATACAATACCCCAGAAACCCGCGCCATTTCGCAACTGCTATATGACAATATAGATGATGCCAAAGCCGCTTATGACAAAATACAGGGTGGCACGACATTTGCTGAATTGGCTGTAGAGAACGGCGTTACCGCTGCGGGCTCTTTATTGGGTACATTCTCTAAAGCCAATCTGCCTAATCAAAAAATGGCCGAGATTGCTTTTGCCTTAGAGGTTGATCAAATTAGCGAACCGTTGGACCTAGGTTTAGGCATTGCCTTGTTGCAAGTCTCAAACATCAGCCCCGCAGTGACCAAAACATTTGCAGACGTTAAAGACGGCATAGAAAAAACCGAAGCCATGCGTCTTGCCATCGATAAAATCTACGAATTGCGTGATGATGTTGAAGATGAGATTGCCGGCGGTGCGACATTTAAAGAAATAGCCGATAAATTTAACATTGAGTTTGCTGCGGTTGAGGCGATTGATACAAGTTCATTGGATGTGGATGCCGAGCCCGTAACACTGCCCGCTGCAGCGCAATTGTTGCGCGGTATATTCAGCAGTGATGAAGCGCTGGACAACGAGCCATTGGACACCGTAAATGGTGGCTTGGTTTGGTATGTGGTGAGCAAAATCACCCCGCGCCACAATAAAGATTTAAGCGAAGTGACAGATGAAGTGAACGCACTCTGGCAAGGCCAAGAGATTGAGAAAGCTCTGCTTGCCAAAGCCGAAGAACTTGCCACCAAGGGTGGTGACATTGGTGTTCTTTCTGAAGGCATAGCAGACGCTATATCGGTTGCCAGTGCGGTGAAGCGCAGCACGCAATCGGTGCAATTGTCCTCAGAAGCCATTGCGGCTTTGTTCGCTGTTAAACAAGATGCTTATGCCTTTGTGCCAGCACGATTAAATGGTGAAAATACCTATATTCTGATGCAATTGAAAGAAATTATAAACCCTGACGTCGCCGATATGGACGAAGAGAACAACCAAATATTGCAATCTATTGCACCCAATTTGGCTTCGACATTGCTGGAAAGTTATATTGAAAATAACAAAGGCGTTTATGGGATTTCAATCAATCAAGACTTGATCGACCGCATCACAGGTAGTGCAACGACAAGTCAGTAATTCAAGGCTATTTTGATGAAAATAACCCCAAATTTAGACGATTTTTCGCGCGTATATGACCAAAAGAAACCACAGATAGTCTATACCAGACATATTGCAGATTTAGAGACACCCATCTCGGCGCTGCAAAAACTAACCGCCAATAAGACCAATTGTATGTTGCTCGAGTCGGTGAATGACGGCACCCAAAAAGAACGTTATTCAATGGTTGGTATGGAGCCAGATTTAATCTGGCGGGCTGCGGGTAAAAAGTCCGAGATTAACCGCAATGCGTTGAGTGATAGCAAAAAGTTCACCCCACAAGATGGTGAAACGCTAGACAATTTACGCAAATTGTTAGATGAATCACGTATTGATATGCCCGAAGATGTGCCGCCAATGATGGGCATTTATGGCTATATGGGCTTTGATACGGTTAAATTGGTTGAAGAGATTGATGCCGACCTGCCCGACCCGCTCAATCTACCCGATATGTATATGATCAGACCGACTATCATTGCGATTTTTGACAATGTGAAAGAGGAGATTATTCTGGTCACCTCGGTTTGGCATGATGACAATGTTAGCGCCAAAATCGCCCATGGCAAAGCGGTTGAGCGGTTGACTTCGGCGATTGATTTGCTCAACGGCCCACGGCCAAAGACACCAGAGATTGAAGAAGAGCTGACATTTAACGAGCCGATATCTAACCTAACGCCTGATCAATATAAAGACATGGTGCGGGTCGCCAAAGATTACATTATGGCCGGTGATATATTCCAAGTGGTGCTTAGCCAACGTTTTACCACCGACTTTACGCTCACACCATTTGCTTTATATCGAGCATTGCGCCGCATTAACCCCTCGCCTTTTTTATATTATCTAGATTTTGATGATGTGGCAGTGGTGGGTTCTAGCCCCGAAATTTTGGTGCGGGTGCGCGATAATGAGGTGACCATCCGGCCAATTGCTGGCACACGCCCACGCGGCAAGACCATTGCCGAAACCAAAGCCTATGGCGACGAATTATTATCTGACAAAAAAGAATTGGCCGAACATTTAATGTTGTTAGACCTTGGCCGCAATGATGTTGGCCATGTGGCTGAGCTTGGCTCTGTTGAGATTACGGATAGCTTTTTCCTCGAATATTATAGTGAGGTGATGCATATTGTATCTAACGTCAAAGGGCAACTTGATCCTAAATATGATGCGATTGATGCTTTGATGGCGGGTTTTCCTGCCGGCACAGTTTCGGGCGCGCCCAAGGTGCGGGCGATGCAAGTGATTGAAGAGCTAGAAAGCATCAAACGCGGGCCATATGCTGGCTGTGTGGGGTATTTTGGTGCTGATGGCAATATGGATACCTGTATTGTATTGCGCACCGCCATCATTAAAGACGGTAAGATGCATGTGCAAGCTGGCGCTGGTATAGTGGCCGATAGTGACCCTGACAGCGAACAGCAAGAATGTGTCAATAAAGCCAAGGCTTTGTTTAGATCGGCCGAAGAAGCCATTAAGTTGGCCAATGCCTCTAAATACGGGCAATAAGGACTTGTAACCATGATCATTTTAATCGATAATTACGATAGTTTTACCTATAATTTATATCACTATATTGGCAAATTCACCCCCGATATTGAAGTGTGGCGCAATGATAAAATCACTGTGGCCGAAGTGATTGCCAAAAAACCGGAAGCGATTATTTTGTCACCCGGACCCAAAACCCCCAATGATGCCGGCATATGCTTGGAGTTGATCAAACAAACGGATGGCAGCATTCCGATTTTTGGGGTTTGCTTGGGTCATCAATCCATCGCGCAAAATTTTGGTGGGGATGTGGTGCGCGCCAAAGAAATTCGTCACGGCAAAACCAGTGTGATCACACATGTCGATGATGTATTGTTCGAAAATATACCTGAGAAATTTGCTGCAACGCGATATCATTCTTTGACTGTTAACCCTTCCACCCTGCCCGATTGCTTGACAGTCACAGCGCAGACTGATGATGGGGTGATTATGGCTTTGGCGCACAAAACCAAGCCGATATATGGGGTGCAATTTCACCCCGAATCCATAGCATCTGAATATGGTCACGAGATGATTGGCAATTTTTTGCGTAGTGCGGGTGTGAATTTACGCAATAGTGCGCCAGTATCATCACAAAAACCCAAGGCAATACCTGCCGAAGCACCAAAAAGCTATGATGGCCTAAAACCATTTATCGCTCGTGCGGTGAAAGGCGAGACTTTCAGCCAAGCTGATGCTGGCAAAGCATTTGAGATCATCATGTCTGGTGATTCATCCGATGCGCAGATTGGCTCTTTGCTGACCGCTATACGCATGCGCGGTGAGACGGTGGATGAGATTACCGGTGCGGCAACCATTATGCGCCGCAAATCATTGAAAGTGAAAGCGCCAACTCATGCCATTGACACTTGTGGCACAGGTGGTGATGGTTCTGGTAGTTATAACATTTCGACTGCAGCATCGTTTGTGATAGCTGGTTGCGGTGTGACCATTGCCAAACATGGCAATCGTGCGCTTTCCTCGCTCAGCGGCACGGCACAAGTGCTTGAAACTTTAGGTGTGGATGTGACTATTGATGCTGATAAAGTGGCCAAATGTATTGATCAGGCTGGCATTGGTTTCCTATATGCCATCAAACATCATTCGGCCATGCGGTTCGTGGGCCCTGCCCGTGTGCAGATGGGCATTCAGACTATATTTAATTTACTTGGGCCTTTGTCGAACCCCGCAGGTGTAAAACGCCAAGTGCTAGGGGTATTTGCCAAACAATGGGTGGAGCCAATTGCCAACGTGTTGAAAGAATTGGGCAGCGAGCATGTCTGGGTGGTGCATGGTAGTGACGGGCTAGACGAGCTTACCATCACCGGTAACAGCTATGTGGCCGAGCTTAAAGACGGCAAAGTGACCACATTTGAGATAGACCCGAGGGATTATGGGTTTGAACTTGGCACAGCTGAGCAACTTAAAGGCGGTGACCCTGAATATAATGCTGCGGCTTTGCGCAAAATATTGGGTGGTCATAAATCGGCTTATCGTGATATTAGCATTTTGAACGCCGCGGCGGGTCTGATTGTGGCGGGTAAAGTGGCTGATTTGCATGAAGGTGTTAAATTGGCGACCGAATCCATTGATAGTGGTGCGGCGCTTAAAAGCCTAGAGAAATTGGTGGAGCTATCAAACGCATGAATATTCTTGATAAAATTGCCGCTTATAAACGCGAAGAAGTGGCAGCGGCCAAGCTCGAGGTGTCAGTTGCACAATTGGCCGATGAAATTGGCAACCAAACCGTAAAACGTGGCTTTTACCAAGCGATCAAACAAAAGGTGGAAGCTGGCGATTATGCACTGATTGCCGAAATTAAAAAAGCCAGCCCGTCAAAAGGTCTGATACGCGAAGATTTCAACCCGGCAGAGCTTGCCAAAGCTTACAAAGCTGGTGGCGCAACATGCTTGTCTGTGCTGACCGATGCGCCGTCATTTCAAGGCTCACCGGCATTTTTAAAACAAGCACGTGAGGCAGTCGATCTGCCTATATTGCGCAAAGATTTTATGCTCGACGCCTATCAGCTGCTTGAAGCGCGGGCTTGGGGTGCGGATTGCATATTGCTGATCATGTCAATGATAGATGATGATTTGGCACATGAGCTTGAAGGCGTG
>NVUS02000335.1 GCA_002402005.2 OCS116 cluster bacterium
ATTTGGATTTCAAACAATGGGAAGGGGAAATATGTCATTTCTTCAACGGCTAGGTTTTGGCCAAAATACTGGTAAAAAATCGAAAACTGAGCGTAAGAATTATGTGCCTTTGACCCAATATGGGCATGAATTTGGGTTTTTGATGAATAGTGATTTTACTGATGACATTGCCATTGCGGCGATGGCGCGGCATGCTTATATGCAGAATCCGATTGCTCATAGAGCGGTGCGGATGATTGCGGAGGCGGCGGCATCGGTGCAATTGCAGCTGTTTATTGATGATGAAGAATTGATTGACCATCCGCTGCTTAATTTGATTGCTCATCCCAATATGAATATGAGTGGGCATGAGTTTTTGGAGCAATGCTATAGCCAGTTGCTGATTGATGGAAATTGTTATTTGCAGCAATCTGGGTTGGATGAAATTGTGCCTGATGCACTTTATAGTTTGCGGCCGGACCGTATGCGGTTGGTGGTTGATGATAGTGGGTGGCCGATTTGTTATGAATATAAAATTGGCTCTAAGAAATTGAAATTTAACCAATTGGTTGATGGCATTAAGCCGATTTTGCATCAGACATTTTATAATCCCAATGATGATCATTATGGGCAAAGCCCGTTTAAGGCGGCGCGGTTGGCGATTGAGATTCACAATGCTGCCAGCAAGTGGAATAAAAGCTTGCTGAACAATAGTGCGCGGCCATCTGGAGCGGTGGTCTATAAGGGGCAAGATGGCCAAGGGAATTTGACGGATGAGCAGTTTGACCGTTTGAAATATGAGCTGGAGCAGACTTATCAGGGGCATGCCAATGCAGGGCGGCCGATGATATTGGAAGGTGGTTTGGATTGGTCGGCTATGGGGTTTAGCCCAAAGGACATGGACTTTATTGATGCTAAGCATGTGGCGGCGCGGGAGATTGCTTTGGCTTTGGGGATTCCGCCTATGTTGTTGGGGATACCTGGGGACAATCGGTTTTCCAATTATCAAGAGGCCAATCGGAACTTTTTACGCCAGACTATTTTGCCTTTGGTGACGCGGTTTATTGGCAATTTATCGAGCTGGTTAAGCCCTGCTTGGGATGAAAGATTGGAAATAAAACTTGATTTGGACAAGATTGAAGCTTTGAGCTCGGAACGTGAAGCTTTGTGGCGGCGTATTGGTTCGGCTAGTTTTTTGACTGTTGATGAGAAGAGATTGGCGGTTGGATATCCTGCTTTGGCGGGTGGTGAAAGCTTGGATGAAATCGCTGATGCAGATGATGTGGAGGGCGTAAAAGATGAATGATGTTTTTGCTGGCTATGCTTGTATTTTTAATGAAGTGGATTTGGGCAATGATGTGATTTTGCCAGCGGCATTTGAGGTAAGTTTGCGGGAGAAAATGCCGCACAATATAAGCATGTTGTGGCAGCATGACCCGAACCAGCCGATTGGGCGGTGGGAGGAAATGCATGTCGATAAAAAAGGCCTTTATGTGGTGGGGCGGTTGTCGATTGATACGCGCCAAGCCCATGATGTGGCGGTGATGATTGCTGACCATGTGATTGATGGGCTGTCGATTGGGTTTAAGACCCGGCGGGCGGTGCAGAAGGCGCGGAAGTCGGCGCGTTATATTCATGACATTGACTTATGGGAAATATCGGTTGTGACATTTCCTATGCAAATCAATGCGCGGATTTTGTTGCCCAAGCCAAAGATAAACCAGCGCATTGCGGAAGCCGCAGCGGCAATGCGCGCCTAATTTAATAAATACCAAACCAGAAGGAAGCCTAACCATGGCGCGAAAAAACACGTCTACGACTCGAAAAAAAACAATTAAATATGGAGACCAAAACTTGGAAACAAAAGTTGTTAGTCAAAAAAATAACGCCGATGTGAGCATTGTCTTTGATGACTTTATGAATGCGTTTGAAGAATTTAAACAGACCAATGATACGCGTTTAGACGCGCTTGAAAAACATTCTGTCAGTGACCCGTTGACCGAGCAAAAGCTCAGTAAAATTAATGCTCATTTGGATAAGCAGCAGGGCAAGATTGATCTGCTGAGTCAAAAAGCCAAGCGGCCGATTTTAGGCGGGGAGATGTTGTCTGGTTTTGAAGATGGTGAGGCTAAAGCGGCGTTTAACGCTTATATGCGCCAAGGTATGAGCCAGATTGAAACCATTGAAGGCAAAGCTTATTCATTGGTATCGGGTAATGATGGTGGTTATTTTGTGCCTGAACAGATTGAAAGCAATATTTTAGACAATATGAAATTGGCCTCGCCGATCCGTGACATTGCCGGCATTCAGCAGGTGACATCGGCGATTTATAAAAAGCCGTTTGCGATTAATGAATTTGCCTCTGGTTGGGTGGGTGATGCGGATGCGCGGCCGCAAACCAATGGTGCGGATTTGGAAGAACTGGTTTATCCAACTATGGAGCTTTATGCGATGCCAGCGGCATCGGCATCGTTGCTGGAAGACAGTGCGGTGAATTTGGAAGAATGGATTGCGGCTGAAATTGAAGCGGCGTTTATTGACCAAGAGACTGAAGCCTTTGTGAATGGTGATGGGGTGAACAAACCTAAGGGCTTTTTGGATGTGCCGACTGTGGCTGAGTCTAGCTGGTCATGGGGAAACCTTGGTTATATTGAGACGGGGGCTGATGGGGCTTTTGCGGCCAGTGATGCTTCGGACTGTTTGCTTGATTTGATTTATAGCTTGAAAGCTCGTTATCGTATGAACGGCACCTGGGTGATGAATCGGAAAGCTCAAGCTGAAATTCGTAAGCTTAAAGATGCTGATGGTAATTATATGTGGCGGCCTGCTGAGGTGGTCAATGGCAAGGCATCTTTGTTGAATTATAGCATTGCTGAAGTGGAGCAAATGCCGGATATGGCGGCGGACAGCATGTCGTTGGCATTCGGTGATTTTGGGCGTGGTTATTTGATTGTTGACCGTAGAGGCATTAGCATTTTGCGCGATCCTTATTCTGCCAAGCCTTATTTGTTATTTTATACCACCAAGCGCGTTGGTGGTGGTGTGCATGATTTTAATGCGATTAAATTGTTGAAATTTGCAGCTTAGGTTGAGTTTACCTGTGGGCGCACCAATTGGTGGGGTGCGCCTTTTTTTGAAAATTTTATGCTGGATGGATATATGGCGCTTATTTTAGAAACCGCTGCGGTGGTTGAACCCGTGACATTGAGTGATGTTAAAAATTATTTGAAAATTGACCATAGCTTTGAAGATACGTTGATTGCCTCTATGATTACCGCAGCTAGAGTGCAGTTGGAAACCCGTTTGGGACGGGCGTTTTTGCGGCAATTATGGTCACTATATCTGGATGTTTTGCCTTATGACAATGTGATAAATTTTAACGTGAACCCGGTTATATCTATTGAACATGTGGCGGTGATTGATGCGTTGGCGGTTTACCAGAATATTGACACTAGCCATTATGTTTATGACATAAAATCTGACCCGGCTCATTTGAAAACAATCAAACCATTGCCGAAAATTCACAGTGAATATTCGGGGTTAAGAGTGCAGTTTTGGGCGGGTTATGGCCCGGCCGCGAGTGATGTGCCGGCGCCGATTGTGCAGGCCATTTTGCATTTGGTGGCATTTTGGCATGAGAATAGAGGCCCGATTGCTTCGGGCGAGATTCACCAAATTCCGCATGTGATTTTGGACATGATTGCGCCGTTTAAGAAGATACATATTTAGCCGTGCTTGTTACAACTTATGAGTTTGAAAAATGAGAAGATTTAACATTGATTTTGGTGAATTGAACCAAAGAATTGCCATCTATAGTCTGACCATTGGCCGCGATGTGATTGGCGGTGAAATTGTCAGCAAAAGCCTATGGGTTGAATGCTGGGCTAAGCTTGAGCCGCAGCGACATAGCCAAAATTTGGCAGGCCAAGTGAACCGCGTAAAAGACAGTTTGATTGTTTATATGCGCCACCAAGCTGGCATATATCGGCAAATGTTGATTGAGCATGAAGGCGCGCAATATGAAATAAAATCGGTGGTCAATATGCAAGCTGCCGATCAATGGCTGAAAATTACCGCTAGCAAATGCGAGGTGTTGATATGAAGGGTTTGTTGCCATTGAAAACCTATCTTTATGCCCGGTTATCGACTGATACTGACCTGATCGCCTTGTTGGGCGGGTTGCATATATATGATGTGGTGCAGGAGGGCGCGAGTTTGCCTTACATTGCTTATGACCAAATAAGCAGCCAGCGGGTGCATCAATTAGACGCGCAAATGAGTGAGCATATTTTGCGACTAGTGATTGTGGCGCGGGCGGACAGCAGCTTGACCACGCATAATATTATGGCGCGGTTGGAGCAGATTTTTGATGAATTGCCAGCCAATGATGACCTGACTTTGGGTTATGAATTGTCATCGGCCACTCTATTGTCGACCCGCATTGAGCAGGTGGATTTTGAGGTGGTGAAGGGGGTGATAGAGGTGAAATTATTGATAACGGGTGGGAGTTAAGATGATTGAAGAATTTCGGGATATATTGTTTCCGCAAAATTTGGGTTTTACGGTTAGCCGCACCATTGAGCGTTTTACCAAGGTGCAGAATTTTCTATCGGGTCGTGAGCAAAGAAATGCGGCCAAATATCATTCCAAACGTAAATATATGTTGGGTGTGGCGGCGAAATCATTTGCCGAATTGGCCAAAATTACTGATTTTTATGAAGCCCGGCGAGGGCCGCTGATTGGCTTTAAATGGCATGATATTTTGGACTATAAATCATGTGCCATTGAAGATGACATAAGCGCGACTGACCAGAAGATTGGCATTTATGATGGTGTGGTCTCTGAATTTCAGTTGATTAAGACTTATGGCAGTGCGGTTGATGATGAGCAGAATTATAGACGCAAAATCACCAAACCGCGTGATGCGAGTTTGCGCATTGCGGTTGATGCGGTTGAGCTGAGTGCCAGCCATTTTTGGGTTGATGCTTTGACCGGCATTGTGACCATTTTGCCAAGTGCTGGGCTGGTAGAAGATGCCCAAATATCGGCCGGTTATGAATTTGATGTGGCGGTGCGGTTTGCCCAAAATGATTTGCAGGTTGATTATAACTCGTTCAAAGCAGGTGAAATTGCCCAAATACCTTTACTTGAAATATTGGATTGAGGTGGGGGCATGCAAAATTTAGATGTGAGCTGGAATGCCCATTTGGCGCTGAATGTGACCCAGATATGCCATTGTTTGAAAATTGAAAAAGGCGGTATAAGCCTTTATTTGACGGATCATGACCGGCCATTATTATTTTTGGAACATGACTATGTGCCGGATGACAATCTGCACATTGCGCCGGCCAAATTTTACCGCAATTTGCTTGATGATAAGTTTGAAATATTGACTGCCATTGGTGACAATGGCTTGTCTTATGATTTGATTGAAGCCGACCATTTGCAAGATGCGCAATTTTATCTTTATCAGGTGAATTGGGGCAAGCCGGATGAATATAATCTGTTAAAAATTGGCGTGGTTGGTAATATTTATATCGAAGAAGCGCAGCTGAAAATAGCGCTGCATGGCATCGCCAAGCCGCTTGAAAAACGCCATAACCGTTTGCTGCAGGAAAAATGCGATGCGCAATTTGGTGGCAACCGCTGCAATATTGATACAGGGTTGGCAATATATCGTAAGCTGGGGCAGATCAGCTTGCTGAAAACCACGCATAGTTTTGAGATTGAACTGCCAGCTGGCGTTGATAGCGGATATTTTGATGGTGGCAGCATTGAATGGCAAAGTGGTGAAAATACCAATATTGGGGCGGAGAAATTACGCATCATGCGGCAATTTAAATTATCTGACAGCATTCATTCGATTATATTGCAGCGGGCGGCCAAATACCCAATTGCGCTTGAGGATGAATTGAAATTGACCGTCGGGTGTGACAAGAGTTTTGAGACTTGTCGCGATAGATTTGCCAATGGTGCGGAATTTAGAGGTTTTGACCAAATGCCCGGCAAGGCGTTTAAATTTACCTATCCGCAACGTATTTCGCCCGAGAATTTAGTGTGATGACATTTGAGGCGAAAGTGGCTGCTGTGGCAAATGGTTGGCTTGGCACACCTTACCAGCATCAGGCCAGTTTGAAACATATTGGTTGTGATTGTTTGGGCTTGTTGCGCGGGGTGTGGCGTGAAGTGAGAGGCGATGAGCCTGAATTGCCGCCGCCCTATGCGCCGCGTTGGAATGACGCTGAAAAAAATGATTTATTGCTGGCCATGGCCGAACGAAATTTTTGCCACAAAACGCAAGATGAGCCGATTGAAATGGCGGATATATTGCTGTTTAGATATCGCCAGCATTTGCCGACGCGGCATGTGGCGATTGCCATTTCTGACCATCAATTCATTCATGCTTATGCCGGACGGGGCGTGGTGGTGAATGGGTTTTCGGCGTGGTGGCAGCGGCATTTGGCCGGGCATTATGGTTGGATTGAACCATCAACAGATAAAAATATTAGGTGATTATGGTAAAGATTGAACTTGTGAGTTTGGACAATCCACCGATTGTGCAGACCAGTGAACAGGCCGTGCTGATACCCAAAATATTGGGCCGCGTGCGCGTCGATGGCCAGGTGATTTGGGCGGATGAATTTAAGCTGGTTGAACCGTTTAAAAAGGATGACCAGACCGGCTTGGGGTTTAGCTTAAGCTTTGCCATTGCTTTATGTGAAGGTGAGATTGACCATATATCGAAAATATGGGCCAATAATAGCCTGCATGACATGACAGATGTGAATTGGCGGTTTTATAATGGCAGTGCTGACCAGCCGGCTGACCCATTGCTTGAAAGCATTATGGGGGTGGGCAATGCGCCGGCGTTTCGGGATGTGGCCTATGTGATATTTGAAGATTTACATTTGGAGCCGTTTGGCAATATGGTGCCGAAATTTTCGTTTGAGGTGGTCAACGCCATTGGCGAATTGGAGCGGCAGGTAAAAGCTGTGGCGATCATTCCAGGGGCGACCGAATTTGGTTATCATACGGTGTCGATCACCCGCAAAGATGAGTTTGAATATTTTCCGGAAAACCAGCATGGGTTTACTGGCAAGACTGATTTTATTGCCTCGATTGATGAATTGTGTAATCTATGCCCCAATCTTGAGCAGGTCTCGCTGGTGGTGCCGTGGTTTGGTGATGATTTGCGGGCATCTGAAATTAAAATAAAGCCCTGTGTTGACAATGGTTACAAAAACATCACGCCTGAACAATGGCAAGTGAACGGGGTGATACGGGGCGCGGCCAAAGTGGTTTCGCAAATTGATGAGCGGGCGGCATTTGGTGGCACGCCTTCGGACAATTCGGTATTGGCGGCGATTGCGGAGTTTAAATTGCGCGGCATAAAAGTGACCTTTTATCCGTTTATTTTGATGGATGTGCCGGCCGATAATATCTTGCCGAACCCTTATGGTGGGGCGAGCCAACCGGTATATCCGTGGCGCGGGCGGATTACCTGTGACCCAGCGATTGGGCAAGTGGGCAGCCCAGACCAAACGGTTGCGGCGACGGCTCAGATAGTGCAGTTTTTTGGCAATTGCGCGATTGGCAACATAAAAACCAATACTGGTGTGGTGTTTTATAATGGCCCGGGTGGTGAATGGGGCTACCGGCGTATGGTGTTGCATTATGCTTTGTTATGCCAAGTGGCCGGTGGGGTGGAAGCGTTTTTAATTGGCTCGGAATTGATTGGGGTGACCCAGGTGCGGGATGGCAAAACGCATTTTCCGGCGGTGGATCAATTGCGCAGTTTGGCTGATGATGTGCGTTATTTTTTGCCGGCGACCAAAATTTCTTATGGGGCGGATTGGAGCGAATATTTTGGCCATCACGCGCAAGATGGCACGGGCGATGTGTTTTTTCATCTGGATGATTTATGGGCGCATGGCAATATTGATTTTATTGGCATTGATGCCTATTGGCCCTTGTCTGACTGGCGGGATGACCCGGAGCATTTGGACAAAGTTGGTGACATTCAGAGCGTTTATAACCGCGATTATTTGGGCGCTAACATTGTGGGTGGTGAGGGGTTTGATTATTATTATGCCAGCCAGAGCGACCGCAATGCTCAGATAAGAAGCCCGATTGATGACACTGGTTATGGCAAGCATTGGGTATTTAGAACCAAGGACATAAAGGCTTGGTGGCAAAATAGCCATTATAACCGGGTTGATGGGGTTGAACAGGCATGGGCGACCAGTTGGCGGCCGGAATCAAAACCCATATGGTTGACCGAGATTGGTTGCCCGGCGATTGATAAGGGTAGCAACCAGCCTAATGTATTTTACGACCCCAATTCATCTGAGGGCAAGATACCTTATTTTGCGGTTCAGAGCCGTGACGACATCATTCAACGGCGTTATTTGGAAGTATTTTTGAATTATTATGCCGATGGCAATGGCGAGAACCCAATATCCAGCGTTTATGGTGACAAGATGCTTGATACCAGCAATATATTTATTTGGGCTTATGATGCGCGGCCTTACCCGTTATTTCCACTATTAACTGAAGTATGGGCGGATGGTGACAATTGGAATTATGGCCATTGGCTGAATGGACGGATTGGGGCGGTGCCGATTGACCAGTTGATTTTGCAATTCACCGGGGATATTGCGGCTGATGTTTCGCGCATTAATGGCCAAGTTGAAGGTTATATTGTCAACCGATTGCAAAGCCCGCTTGCGACTTTGCAGGACATATTGCAGAATTTTGGGTTGCTGGCATTTGTTCGTGATGATGTACTGATATTTAGGCATCAGGATGACAATATGGTGGCTGAAATTACTGAGCTGCATTTGGAAAAAGCCGAAATTCCGATTGTTCTGGCGGAGAATGATACCCATGTGCCGACTGATGCGCATTTAAAATATATCAGTGATGATGGCAGCTACTCGTATAAAGTGACCAGTGAAATGGTTGAATTTAACCAGATAGAGCGGCGCAATGATGCGGCTTATCAGTTGAATGCGGTATTGTCCAAATCTTTGGCAGCGCGGCTGGTAGCCAATCAATTGGGTTTGATAAATGCCGAAGGCCGAAAAATCAGTTTCTCGATGAATATGCAAATAACTGGGTTGGAATGCGGTGATATATTTGAACTGAATGTTAGCAATGCGCAATCTAAATTGAATGGAAAGTGGCGTATTCATGCGATTTCGACTGGTGAGATTCAGCATATTGAAGCGGTGTCGGCAGACATTGGCATCGACAACCAGGTGGTGAAGGAAGCGCAGGAAAAAATTGGTAACGCAGACGCGAAAACCGCGCAAGGGCGGGCGTTGATTGTGGTGATGAATTTGCCGATTTTATCGAGCGCAAGCGCCGGGTTGAACGGTAATATTCTGACATTGGCGACATATGTAAAACCTTGGCATAGCA
>NVUS02000336.1 GCA_002402005.2 OCS116 cluster bacterium
CCAACCTTGGCAACATCATTGCTGATGCCGGGCATTATGGTTTTAGGAATAAGACAATCGCCACCATGTTGATGGGCGCAGGCTGTATGAGTTTGGCATTTTTTACCTTTCAGAGTTTTTGGGTGCCATTTGTGAAACCCATGTTGAACGGTGAATTTGCCACTTCAATCATCGGGTTTTTAACCTTCGGCCTGTTTTTATCGCAAGCCATGGGCACGATGCTTGCTAAGCCGGCCATAAATCTATGTCGCGGCAATATGGCCAAAGCTTTGGCGGGGCTTACATTTATAAGTGCGGCCGGCCTGTTGGCCATCTCGTTCAGCTCGGACATTATATATTTTGCGCTGACATTGGTTTTATTCTCGCTATTCATCGGCTCGATGCATTCGCCTTATGCTAGCCTTTTTCATGACAATTTGCCCAATGACAAACGCTCGACACTGTTGTCATTGGTCTCGTTGGTCGAGCGGTTGGGCGGGCTGGTTGGCTTGTTATTCATTGGTTATATTGCCGAATATTTTGGCATTCCGACGGCGTTTCAAATCGGCAGTATATTCATTTTGGTGGCGGGCATATTATACCTAACCTTACCACACAACCAACGCAACATTAGCAATCACTAATATTTGATATGCAATTTATCTTTAAAGGGTTATAGTGCGGTCATGGACTTAGAAAATTATAGATTATATATATTTATTGGCTTGGTGGCGGTGCTTGGTTTGGCTGAATTTGCTTTGCCGATTTACAAAAACCGCCAACATACATTGTGGCGTTGGACGACCAATTTTGGCTTGTCGTTTTTCAGCACGGCAATTGTGCGGTTTATGTTTCCATTTGCCGCCGCAGGGTTTGCGCAATATATCGCCTCCGAAGGCATTGGTTTGTTCAACTGGCTGCATTTTCAGGATTATTTCGCGTTAATTGCCGCGGTATTGCTGCTCGATATGGCGATATATTGGCAACATGTTTTGGCGCATAAATGGCCACTTTTGTGGCGTCTGCATAAGGTGCATCATAGCGATCAGCAGATGGATGTTTCGACCGCAGTGCGTTTTCACCCCTTTGAAATTATGTTCAGCATGCTGTTTAAATTTGCGGTGATTGCTGCCCTTGGTGCGCCACCGATGGCGGTCATTTTGTTCGAGCTTATTTTGTCCTCCGGCGCCTTGTTCAACCATAGCAACATTCGCATACCCAAAACTTTGGATCGGTTGCTGCAATATATCATCGTCACGCCCAATATGCACCGCATTCACCATAGTGACAAACGTATTGAAACCGATAGCAATTATGGTTTTTCGATCAGTCTGTGGGATCGGATTTTTGCCAGTTATACGGCTAATTTTGATGCTGATAAGGACATTACGATTGGCCTGAAAGAAAGTGCCGATCAGCCGACTTATAATTTTTTATGGAATTTAAAATTTCCATTTAAAAAGAAATAGGTTAGATGTCGTCACCAAAATAGGCTGCGAAAATTTCTTCATATCGACCGGTCGCCCATAGGTTTACCAGACCTTGATTGACCCAATCGCGCAGAAATAAATTGTCTTTATGCAGCGCAATGGCGGCGCCTTGGCCAAAAAACCGCGCCTCGTAAAAATCGCCTTGGGCGAATTTACAACAGGCTTGGCTGTTTTTGCCTTTTAGCCAATTTTGGCTGGTGATGGCATCGGCAAATACCGTCATCACTTTGCCGTTTTGCAATTTGTTCAAAGCCTCATTTAAATTGGCAAAACTTAAAATATTGGTTTCGGGAAAATATTCTAAAATATAGGCCTCGTGACCACTGCCAGACACGACACCAATGTTTTTATGGCGCAATAGATTCGGTTCTAACGCATCAAAAGTGCTGTTTTTGCGAACAACAAACCGCGCTGGCGTGTCGTAATATTTTTGGCTCATTTCAAATTGTTTAAGATTTTGACTCGAAATGGCCAAGGATGCGATGGCAAAATCGGCTTTGTCATTTTCTATATCGGCCTTGAGAGCTTTCCAATTTTTGGCGATAATCTGGCAAGCTAGATTCAGCTCAAGGCACAATGCACGGGCAATGTCGATGTTGAAACCGGTAATGTGGCCGGCTTGGTCACGATAGTTAAATGGCGGGTAATCTTTGCCAACCAAAATGCGGTAGGTGCGTTTGGGCAATGGCGCCAAATTGGGTTTGATATAATGCCCATAGCCAATGACCGATGGTTTTATCTCGGCCGATGCCGCTGCATATTGGCTCAACAAGGCGCTGATAATTATAAATATTTTAAAAAACCTGCTCGTCATCTTTTTTAGCCCTTAACCACCCATCCTTTATATTCGAGATTGCGCAAATTTCAAACATAAATTCAATTGTTCGCTGCACCCATAGGTTGTATTGGCTGATACCCACTCCTTAAGTTGGTTTCAAATCGCCGAAACTAAAGTCTATACTTGAACCTAATGGTCGTTACATGTGGGTTATATGTCATCTATTGAAAACAATTCCTCCGCTAACCATCTTTTCCCTGAGTTAAAAGATTTGCTGCTGAGTTGCAAACTTATTGACGCCAAAACTTATGAATATTGCGAACAACAGGCCAGCTTGAACGACCAAAATATTGAAGACTATTTGTATAAAAGCGGGCTGATTCCGCACCAAGTGTTGCAACAAGCCATTGCCATATCGCAAGATTTACCGCTTGAATTTATCAATACTGAGGCGAGTGATCCGCGTTATCGGGTAAACCAAAAATTATGCAAAGATAATGGTTATAATTTAATTGACGATTATAAATCGCTAAATCCAATATATTCGTCAGACAACTCAATATTCACCACTGCACGGGATTTTCGCGGTCTGTTTATCGCCCAGAACATAAATGAGATGCGCCATCAAGCAGCACATTTATTGGCCGACAAAACCCCTAAATTGGCGGCGAAATTTGGTATGCATGGTGGGCAAAGGCTTATAATCTTATGCCTATTGCTGGCCATTATCGCTACCACAATCACCGCGCCTCAATTGAGTTATTATTATATAAGCATCGGGCTTTCTTGCCTGTTTTTATTCGCATCCTCGGTTAAAATCTACAGCCTATTTCCGGCAAATAAAGCCGAAAAATCTACGGATATAGTGCTTGATAACTTACCTATATATTCGATATTGGTGCCGTTATTTAAAGAACAAAAACTGATAAAACAACTGACAGACAGCCTATTAAATTTAAACTACCCGCAAAGCAAACTTGATATAAAATTACTGTTTGAACAAGAGGATAAGGAAACCATTGCGGCGGCGAAACGATTAAATTTACCCGAGTGTTTTGAATTCATCACCATCACACCTGACAACTTGCAAACCAAGCCACGGGCATTGAATTTTGCCTTACCCTTTGTGCGTGGGGAGTATGTAACCATTTATGATGCCGAGGACAAACCAGAGCCAAACCAATTGCGCAAAGCGGTCGATAGATTTAGACGTGGCGATCAAAATTTAGCCTGTTTGCAAGCCAGTTTAGAGATTGAGAATTGGGGCGAAAATTGGATGGCGCGACATTTTTTCATTGAATATGCAACCCTGTTCAACCGGTTTTTACCGGCTTTGGAAAAATTACGCATTCCCTTGCCGTTGGGCGGCACATCCAACCATTTTAAAGTTGAGATATTGCGCAAAGTTGGGGGTTGGGATGCGCATAATGTCACCGAAGATGCTGATCTAGGCATCCGGCTGGCGCTTTATGGTTATCGCTCCAGCGTATTGGATTCTATCACTTTGGAAGAAGCCAATCACCGACTCGTGCCTTGGTTTAAACAGCGCACACGCTGGCTAAAGGGTTGGATACAAACCATCATTGTGCATAGCCGCCACCCAACGCAATTATATAAAGCCATCGGCCCGCTGAGGTTTGCGGGGTTTTTGGCTTTAATGTGCGGCATGTTATTTTCATCTTTATTGCATCCGCTTATATTTGCCATGCCATTCGTGGTTTATTATACATTTGATTGGGTCACAATTTTGAGCTCGCCATTGCATATGAGTATGTTTTTACTCAGTTTTTCTACCCTTATCATCGGTTATGGCGCGGTATTATGCTCAAATGTTCAAGCCATTGGTGAGTTTAAGCGCTGGCGCTTATTGCTGACTTTGCTGAGCGCGCCGCTTTATTGGTTGCTCATTTCCATCGCGGCGTGGATGGCCATTCGCGAATATCTCAGAAACCCATTTTATTGGGCAAAGACCGAACATGGTGTCTCGGCTTATTTAAATGGCCAAGCCGCCGAGTGAGTGCGGATAAACAAGCAAACAAATAAATGTGATATGGCATTTTTATATAGCAATTTCTGTGTAACTTATTATGTTTGTCAGAATGTTAGCTTATGAAAAAGACATCACGCCACTGGCGCTACAAAAATTCGTCGACCCCGACAAAACCGCCTTGGGCGATGACCGGGCAATCGTGCCGTTAAAAAAACTCGAAACCTTATGGGTCAATACCGGCACATTGTGCAATATTAACTGCGAACATTGTTATATATTGTCCAGCCCCACCAATGATGATTTGATTTATTTTACCACCGATGAATTGGTGCGTTTGTTGGACGAAATAGAAAATTTAGCCCTAGGCACACGCGAAATTGCGTTTACTGGCGGTGAGCCGTTTATGAACCCGCAGATGTGCGACATGTTGGAATTGGTGCTGAAACGCGGGTTTAACGCTTTGGTATTGAGCAATGCCACGCAACCCTTACAACGCCCAAAAGTGAAGCAAGATTTACTAATCCTGCAACAAAAATATGGCAATCAACTTACCTTGCGCATTTCGCTCGATCATCACAGTGCCGAATATCATGACAAAGAACGTGGATTGGGTAATTTTGACAAAGCTTTAGAGGGTGTTGATTGGCTGAATGAGAACGGTTTTACCCTCAACATTGCCTCGCGCTCTATTTGGAATGAAGACGAAATGGATGCCCGTGCGGCTTTTGCCAAATTGATAGAGCAACGTGGTTATCAGATTGATGCCAATAGTGGTGCTGAACTGATTATTTTCCCTGAAATGGATGAGCGGGTTGATGTGCCGGAAATTACCACAGATTGTTGGGATATTTTAAGCCTAGACCCGATGGATATGATGTGTGCGACCAGCCGCATGGTGGTGCATCGCAAGGGTGAAGACGCCTTTAAAGTGCTGCCTTGCACACTAATTGCTTATGACGATAAATTTGAAATGGGCGAGAGCTTAGAAGCCAGCCTTAGCGCCAATGAAGGCAATTTTAAATGTGGTGGGGTGAAACTTAACCATCAACACTGTGCCAAATTTTGTGTTTTGGGTGGTGGGTCTTGCTCGGCTTAAATTCTACCAAATGATAAAGGCCGCGCAGATTGCACGGCCTTATTTTTTTGCTTTTTGTCGCTACATTTTGAGCTTGGCTTTCATGTTGCGGTGAATATTACATCTATATTCTAACGCCATATTGGCGGTAACTTTAATGGTTTCGGACTGGCCTTTTTGCAGGGTCTTTGTGGTCCAACTGCCATCCAATGCTGTGGCGGTGTGCGGTGCGCCATCTTTATTGGTCCAAGTGATTGTATCACCGGCTTTAATGCTGAGCTCAGCCACTGAAAATTTAAAGCTCGCAATGTCAACTTTATGATTGGCAGCATGGGCGGCCATCACCGAGCCGAAGCTCATCACAAGTATAGTGGTTATCATTGTTATTAATTTTGTAAATTTATTCATATATTTCCCTTTTTTATTTTATTTATACATCATCAAACAATCTAAATAAAATTATAGTCAATAACAAGCCTTATGATAGCGTTAATGGCAATTATAACTTTACACTGTCAATTTTATTTTGTATTGGCTATTGAACTTTAGAATATAAGCTCCCAGATCAGAATGGCAGCAACATAGAGCGATTGCTTGGCTAACATCATAAAAAATAGTGATTTTGGCATGCGATATACTATGCCCGCTGCCTAATATTTTAACAAAAGGGTAAAAATGCAGAAATCAATTAAATCAAAAATTTTATTGCCGGGCTTGATCGCCACGGCCTTGCTCAGCCCCAATATAACCTATGCAAAAGATGCTGAACTTTCGGGTATCTGGCAATCTATTGGCTATGGGGTTTGGTTTTCGGTCGCGCAAGATGGCGCAAAAATCTACCAAACTACCAAGGATACATGTGTTGATTTTTTAACCATGGACTCATTTGATTATCAGGGCAATATTGCCACCATTAAAGGTGCAAAGCTCACTGGCTTAGGCCAATATATGCCGGCGCAAGATTTTAAAATTGAACTTAAAGATGGCTTGCTTAACCTTGAAATTGGCAAAGTGAACCCGGTGCAAGCCAGGCGTATGAGCAAGCTACCTGCGACATGCAATACGTTAACCACCAACACAGCCGAAAATAATTTCGAGGTTTTTTGGCAATTTTTTAATGAAAATTACCCGTTTTTTGAGCTTCGAAATGTTGATTGGCAAAAATCATATGCGACGTTTCGGCCAAAAATCAACGCCGCAACCAGCGATGAAGACTTATTCAAAATCATCCAAGATATGATCGCGCCGCTGGGTGATGGGCATGTATCCATCATCAGCCCAATGGGTGAATTTGTAGCGGTTAATAAGCCTATATGGGCGGAAGGTTTGGAGGAAGAAGATATGCCACCACTTGCCATGATGGCGGCCGATAGTTACCTAAAAAATGGTTATAAAACCACCGCCAATGGCACCTTTATTTACGGCAAGCTCACCCCAAAAATCGGCTATATCAACCTATTGGGTTTTGATGATTTAATGGATAATGCTGGCGACACCAGCTTGCTTAAAAATAGCATGGATGAGATATTGTTGGCGTTTAAAGATGTTGACTCCATTGTCATTGACATTCGGATTAATTTTGGCGGCGATGATACCAGCGGGCTATTTGTGGCCGGGTATTTTACCGATCAAAAACAAGTGGTTTTGAAGAAAAGCGTTTGGGTAGATGGTGCTTTTGAACATATTGCCGATATTGAATTGCTGCCAACAAGCAATGCGGCATTTATGGGCGATGTATATTTGCTGACCAGCGGTTTGAGCATCAGCGCTGCTGAAACTTTTGCACTGACAATGGCGCAATTGCCGCATGTTACACTGGTTGGCGAGCCTAGCAATGGCATGTTGTCTGACCAATGGTTTTTGACGCTGCCAAATGGCTGGATTGGGACAATTTCTAACGAACGATATTTATCGGCCAATGGTGAATTGTTTGAAGCCAGAGGCGTGCCGGTCGACATCGAATTGCCGGTAAAGATAAGCGATTATGCCGCGAAATATGATCCAGCGCTTGAATATATATTAAAGCTGCCGAATAAATAGGCCAAAAGCGAGTGACGAGCTCTCGGTTCGTCACTTGACCTTTGGTTTGAATGATACAAAATATATAGCGGTTAAAATCAGCAGCAAAGCAATGAGAGCGTTGAAGCCAAGCGCCTCGTTTAAAAATACAATGCCCAACAAAGCCCCAACAACCGGCACCATAAAGTTGATTTGCGACATGCGCGCCGCGCCCAATTGCGGCACGAGGTAAAAATATATCCAAGTGGCCAAAGCGGTTGGGAAAATGCCCAAATATATCGCCGCGCTGAGCGAGTTAAAGCTCGGCAAATCGCTGCTCAGCGGCGCATCTATGATGAAAGCCGCGATCACGATGATGATGGTGCCGATGAGCATTGAATCGGCGCTCATGGTCACCGCTGGTAAATTGGCATATTTGCGCACATAAAGCGTGGTGAAAGCATAACATAACGCTGCGCCCAAAACTGCCAATTGCCCCATAATGTGGCTGCCAAAACCGTTCAAGGCGGCTGGCCCAAACAAAACCAGTAGACCCAGAATGCCAAAACCGATGCCAATTAGCGATCGTTTGGTCAGTTTTTCGTCTTTATGCGCCAGCGGTGCGAGCAGAATGGTCACCACTGGTGAAATGCCCATCAATAGAGCCGCAAGCCCGCTCTCTACATGCAATTCACCAAAGCTGATGAGTGAAAATGGGATGATGCTGCCAAACAGTCCGCTGACGGTGAGCACGCCCCATGCCGCTAGATCGCGCGGTAGGGATAGGGATTGTGCGCGCAAAATGACTAGCAATATAATTGTGCCGATCATCATACGCATCGCCACCAAGCTGAGTGGGTTGATGCTTTCGACCCCAATTTTAATGGCCAAATATGAGCTGCCCCAAATGGTGGCCAGTAAAATCCATAAAAGTATATTTTTCATTTTTATCTCTTTTCAGCAGCATTTCGTCGTGCTATTGTTTTAGTAGCAAACTAATTGCTACACTTTTGATAGCGCAAAGCAAGTCTTAAATGAATAACGATGATAAAAATGTCAAAATAGCGAAAGTTGGCCAAAAAGTGCGTGGCTCCAAAACTGGGCAACCGATAATGATATTGTTCGACCTTTTGGGCCGGCGCTGGGCGATGGGCATTATTTGGAATTTAAGCGCACAAAATTGCACATTTAGAGAGCTGCAAGCCAGATGCGATAGTTTGTCGCCAACCGTGTTAAACACAAGGCTTAAAGAATTGCGCGCGGCAAACTTAGTCGAGAAAGCCGAACATGGTTATGGGTTGACCGCCGAAGGCATAAAGCTATTTAAAATGCTTGAGCCTTTGGGTGACTGGTCATATGGGTGGACGGATATGTTGACTGTGGAGAATTCATCAAAAAAATGAATTGGCGCAAATGACAATATGCGTTAATATGCCGCCATTATGAAGCAACAACAAAAACCACCACTTGTGACCATCATCGCCTATGACAATTTGGCTTTGTTCGAGTTTGGCATTGCCGCCGAAGCCTTTGGTTTAAAACGGCCGGAATTTGAGCATTGGTATGAGTGCCAAGTGATTGCGGTTGACCCAACACCGCTAGCGGCTTTTGGCAATATACGCATTGAGGCGGAGTATAATTTTGACAAAATTGCGCAGTCTGACATCATCATCATTCCGGGTTGGAGAAGTATGGACAAACCCATTGCACCTGAATTTAAAGCGGCTTTACTGCAAGCTCATAAAGCTGGTGCGCGCATTGCCACCATTTGTAGTGGGGTGTTTGTTTTGGCCATATTGGATGAGGAAATGGGCATTCTACAAGGCAAAAAAATTACGACCCATTGGAAGAATGCACAGGCTTTACAGCAAAAATTTCCTCATTTGAACATCGATCCGGATGTTTTATATATTGATGAGGGTGATGTTCTCACCTCAGCTGGTTCTGCTGCGGGGTTGGATTTGTGCTTGCACATCATCCGTCAGGATTTTGGCGCAAAAATGGCCAACCAAGTGGCGCAGCGTTTGGTTTTGCCGGCGCATCGTGAAGGTGGGCAAAAACAATATATCCCACAACCACTCACCCCCAAAGACCGTGCCAGCGGCCTGTCGGCTTTGCTCGACCATGTGCGCACCACATTGGTACAGGACTGGTCGGTAAAGCAAATGGCCGCGCATGCAATTATGTCGGAACGCTCATTTTTGCGCAAATTCAAACAAGTGACTGGCGAAACCCCGCGAGTTTGGCTGACCAAACAACGGCTATATCGAGTGAAGGATATGTTGGAGACATCCGACTTATCAGTCGCGCAAATTGCCGAGGCCACGGGGTTTGTGACGCCCGAAACTTTACGCCATCACTTTCGGCGGCTGTTGGGCACCAGCCCGCTCAATTACCGCGCGCAATTTTTAACTTAGGTGGGTATGGCCATGCCAAAATATAAAAACATCAAGCTGCGAAAAGCTGACCTTACTGAGCTAAAATCCATTTATGATTTGATGTTTACTGATGAAGCTTGGGTTGAATTTAACGCACCGTATTTTCCCTATTCGCGCCCGACATTGGTGGAATTTGAGCAGAAATTTTTCAACCGATTGATGGCCGGCAAGACGGCTTTGCTGATCGAATTCGATGGGCAAGCGGTTGGCAGTGTGAGTTATTATTGGGAGGATGAAAATACCCGATGGCTTGAGATTGGCATTGCCATTTACGACCAGCGCCAATGGAGCCAAGGCATTGGCCGCAAGGCTTTGCCGCTTTGGATTGACCATTTATTTGCAACCTTGGAAATTGAGCGGGTTGGCTTAACCACATGGTCAGGCAACCCGCGCATGGTGGCTTGTGCCCAGGCCATCGGTATGCAGTTAGAAGCGCAAATACGAAAAGTTAGATATTATAAAGGCATCTATTATGACAGCATCAAACTTGGCGTGATACGCGAGCAATGGTCACAAAATAAGGCGGCTCAAAACCAATGAGCCGCCTTTGTTATTGTGGTTGCTTAGGTTTAATAACCCAGCGCTAATGATGTAGA
>NVUS02000337.1 GCA_002402005.2 OCS116 cluster bacterium
CGTGGCTTCCATATGTATATGGTGGCGTTCAGCCGAATCAGCTGCAAACGCACTCATATCAAATTTTGCCAATATATTTAGCAATATCAATGCCGTCACCCCATGGCCATTGGGCGGAATTTCATAAATGTCATGGCCTTTATACGAGCCTTTAATCGGCGTCACATATTCGCCCTTATAATCAGCCAAATCTGCCAAGGTCAACAGACCATCTTCAGCATCCACTGTATCAATAATCTCTTGCGCCACCGCACCACGGTAAAACCCATCACGCCCATTATCAATAATCATCTGTAAAGCATCCGCCAAACCAGCAGATTTAAACAATGTGCCAGCTTTGGGCGCATCTCCATCCAGCAATAAATGCTTTTGCGATCCAGCTTTGTTGCGCAACCGAGCCTCCGCCCGCTGCCAATCAAACGCCACCCGCGGCAAGACAATAAACCCTTCAGCCGCAATTCTCTGCGCTGGTTTTAACGCATCAGCCAAGCTCATCGTGCCATAATCTTTTAACAATTGATCCCAAGCATCAATCGCCCCCGGCACCGTCACAGCTTTGCCAGTGACAAATGCAATCTCAGTCAAACCTTGTGCCAATAAATCATCAATATTGGCTTTACTACCGGCATAGCCAGAACCGTTAAAACCCACAATCGGCTTATCACCGGCCTTTAACAAAGCAAAACAATCGCCACCAATGCCAGTAGATTGCGGCTCAACCACACATAAAATCGCCGAGGCCACAATCGCCGCGTCAATGGCATTGCCACCCGCCGCCATACAGTCATTCGCGGCTATAGTCGCCAATGGGTGTGATGTCGCCACCATAGTCCTGTTGCTGTAAGCATGCGAACGCCCACCCGCCTGAAAATCTCTCACCCCAGATTGATCCAAAATACGATCCCCTTTAAAAAATCATGTAAACAATACGCTCTGTCTTAAACCAGATAATATAAATTCAATGCTCAACGCCGCCAACAAAACCCCCAGCAAACGCGTCGCCACTTTGGTCATTTTGGGGGTGATGATCTTGTCCAATTTACCGCTCAATCTAAACATAATAAAGCAAGTCAATAAGCAAGTCAGCATCACGCCATAAATCGCCAATTGGGTTTCCCATTGGCCTTCATATTTACTCATCAACAAAATAATCGTGGCCATCGAGCCCGGACCAGCCAAAAATGGCACAGCCAGCGGAAACACCGCCACATCTCTGTCTTCATCTTCTTCATCAGCCGCATCATCTTCTTCGGTTTCAGCGGTGACGTTCTTCTTGCGCCGCTCAGTGCGTTTTTCAAACAGCATTTCAACCGCAATTAAAAATAACAACATGCCCCCAGCAATCCGAAAAGCCGATAAGCTAATGCCCAATAATTCTAAGAAATTCTTACCCACCAATGCAAATATGGTCAAAATAACCGTGGCAATCACCACTGAGCGCCGGGCAATTTTGGCTTTGGCTTTCTTGCTTTGTCCCTCAGTGAGGGTCATATAAAATGGCACCAACCCAATCGGGTCAATCACCACAAAAAATGTCACAAAGGTTGGTAAAACAATTACCAATAATTCAGACCAATTCATAATCGCTCACCCCAATTTGATTTGCTAATTTGCAAAGCCTATCTCAACTTTACAAAAAGTCAAAAAAAAAAGATAGCCGAAGCTATCTTTCTCTAAATCATTCGTCAACCAAGTGAAAGACTATAGCTCTTCACTGGCTTTCAAGATTTGACGACCACGATATTGGCCAGATTTCAGGTCAATATGATGTGGACGGCGTAATTCGCCACTGTCTTTATCTTCAATATAAGTAGGGTTTTTCAAGGCGTCATGAGAGCGGCGCATGCCACGTTTAGAGCGCGTGATTTTCGACTTAGGTACTGCCATTTTAATGACTCCATCAAATTATCAACCCAATATACCGAAGGGCAGATATTGTTCGCATTCGAACATTGTTTAAATAATGCCCCCAAAATACGCATATTTAAGGGAAAATATCAAGAATTTGCGCTGTTATAACTCCGAATAGCTCAAAAATCTAGCCTTTTTTACAAAATCGAGTAAAAACCTGCTTATAAATCACCAATTCTGCCCAAACCAGCCTATTCTTTCATAACCATTATCAACCATTGCACCAAAATTGTTTTTCTGCAATAAGCATATAAAATTATATTTTAAGGATTTTACATGCCTTCTGTCTTTTTGTCAGCTTCAAATCTAACCGATCAGCTCGCCCAAAGCCAAACCGTCATCGAAGCGCGCATTGCCGAGATTTTGGCCGGCCAAAAACAACAGAATCAGCTAGAAGATGCCATGCGCTATGGCGCCTTGGCCGGCGGCAAACGCCTACGCCCCTTTTTAATATTAGCCGCCGCCAACCTTTTTTCTGACAATGTCGAAAACGCATTGGACACCGCCGTAGCCCTAGAGCTTATCCATTGTTCATCATTGATACATGATGATTTACCAGCCATGGATGATGATGATTTACGCCGTGGCCAACCCACTTGCCACATACAATTTGATGAAGCCACCGCTATTTTGGTCGGCGATGCCTTTTTATCACTAGCCTTCGAGGTGATGAGCAGTGATCAAAAATTATCCACCGAAACCCGTTTAAGACTCATTCATGGCCTCACCGTGGCATCTGGCCGCTATGGCATGATTGGCGGGCAGATGGATGACATTGAGGGCGAAAAGAAAAGCCTCACCCTCGATCAAATCATTTCACTACAGCAAAAGAAAACCGGCGCATTGTTTGAATATGCCTGCGAAGCCGGCGCGATCATCGGCGGCGCCAATGAACAACAACAATTGGCGCTTAAAAATTACGCCAAACATTTTGGCTTGGCCTTCCAAATCACCGATGATATTTTAGACGTAACCGGCACAGAAGCCGAAGTCGGCAAACGCCTCAATAAAGATCAAGATGCCGGCAAAGAAACTTTTATTTCACTGATCGGCTTGGAGGCCGCGCAAAAAGCTGCGTTGGATACAATCAATGAGGCCAAACAAGAAGTGGCTATTTTTGGCGACAAAGCCAATATGCTGATTGATCTGGTCGATCTGCTGAACAATCGCAAAAGTTAATCACTTGCGGTCATAATGCTCTTCAATATAAGTCTCAACAATCCCTTGAAATTCAGAGATTAATGCAGCTAAATTCTCACCGCGCAAAGTTTTGGCTTTCACCCCATCAATAAACACCGGTGCGGCCGGGTTTTCACCCGTGCCGGGCAAACTAATGCCAATATTCGCATTCTTACTTTCGCCCGGGCCATTCACAATACAACCCATCACCGCCAAAGTTAAATCTTCAAAGCCGGTATATTCTTCTTTCCAAGTCGGCAACCGGTCACGAATATAGCCCTGAATGTCTTCCGCCAAACTCTGGAATGTTGTACTGGTCGTACGCCCACAACCGGGGCAA
>NVUS02000338.1 GCA_002402005.2 OCS116 cluster bacterium
TACTCGACTGGATGGGTGACCATTATAAGCTTTTAAAGGGTCATAAATTCATCGCTACCGGCACGACGGGCAGCTTGGTTAAGACGCGGTTTCCGGGTGTGGATATCGACATAAAATTATCTGGCCCTTTGGGCGGTGATCAACAGGTTGGGGCGCTGATCTCCACCGGCAAAGTGGATATATTGATATTCTTTACCGACCCGATGACCGCCATGCCACATGATGTAGATGTAAAAGCTCTGACAAGATTGGCCGTGGTTTATAACGTGCCAACGGCTTGCAACCGTTCATCTGCCGATTTTTTGGTCACCAGTCCATTTTTTATTGGGGATTATGACATAAGTGGTAATGATTATAGCCAATATTTAAACCGGTTTGAAAAAGATTAAGCTGATTATCAATCAGTTAGATTTTACACCCATGTTTTTTTGACTCAATATTTGAGTTTTTTGGGAGATATAAATGCTAAAATTGCTCAACGGCAATTGGTTATTTTGTTGCACAGCTGATATTGGGTTGCGCCAAAATTATACTTGATTTCTGATGTTATTTTTAGCCAAAAAACCACTTTCAGTTGCCACAATAAGGCAATGGTTTTGTTGCGCTAAATTGGTTGATATATATTGTTTTAGTTAACAAAATTCTTTCCATCTACGACTAAATGACAGTTGCTTATGAATAATTTAGTGACCATTATACTGACCATAAATGCTCATTAAAATGTGAAAATCATGTTGATCATTTGTGATGTGCCTAAAGATTTACAACAAAGGTCTAAATTAATCGGATTGCTTATTTGCAAATCTGCTGTTAGTTTAACCTTAGAATGATTCATCTGATTCAATCTGGGGCTAGTAACCTCGAAAGTAAGTGGGGGTATCACCAATTCGATACATCATCTCGATTTTCTGACCGGGGTGGTGGCGCTATGTACAAGCTTAAGTTTACTTAAGCCAAAAACGTCATGGCTGACTTACTTCAGTTTACTAACACCCCGATCACCAGTTTCGCTGGTGATCGACACTGCCCAATTTGCCTTGTTTCTTTGATTATCAATTTTGATGAATTGGGTTAGTTTCTGTTGTAAACGCGCGGATTAAATCAAAATATCTCCTACCCAAAATGCAGAATAATTATTTCGTATATCGAGATTTAGTAATTTATTCAAAGAATTATGTTGGTTTTTAAACATCAACATAATGGGGGAAGCAGTAAAAGGTTGGTTTACCATGGCCTTTTACTGCAATCCCATTACACATTGCTGATATGTAAATTAAATATTGTTTAAATTAAGTGTATAATTACAGTTATTTAACTTAAGCTTTGCAATATGTAATTAATCAGATTGCTTATTTACAAAGCACCTGTTAGCTTTCTTATGGATTGATTCATCTGAATCAAATTGGGGCTTAGTAACTCTTAAAGCTAGTGGCTATATCGCCATTCGATATATCATCTCGACTATGATCGGGGTGGTGACGCTATGTTCAGGCCTAAGTTTACTTAGGCTAAAGACGTCATGGCTGACTAGCTTCAGTTTACTACACCCCGATCACCAGTTTTTTCACTGGTGATCTTTTTGTGCGGCAATATGCGTAATTGCTAATGTTAAAAACTGTCCTATCCTATAGTTGTAAATCACTTAACATAGGAGTTAGACATGAGTAAAAATTATGTAGAAATTACCGATGGCATTAGCCAAAATGTGAATGCAATTGCTGAATTGCAACCCGATGTGATGAAGAGTTTCACCGCCATGGCAGCGGCGGCAACCGCCGAGGGTGTGCTGGATTTAAAGACCAAGGAGCTGATCGCTCTAGCCATTGGCATCACCCAACATTGTGATGGCTGTATTGGCTACCATATCAAGACTTTGGTCGGTTTGGGGGCAACCAAGCAAGAAATTGCTGAGACGTTGGCGACATGCATATATATGGGCGGTGGCCCCGCCCTGATGTATGCGGCAGACGCCATGCAAGCATATGACCAGTTTACGCAACAATAGCTAGACAACATGCTTGGCATAAGCCGATTGTGGTTTATGCCAAGTGATGTTAGCATGATCTTGATTTTGGAAGTCAGAGATTATGCGCAATTTATATTCATTATTCACCGCTATACACTTGATTCAATTAGTCTATTATAGTGTGCGGGTTAGCCTATCTGACAAGCTGAACTTTGATGACCAAGCGCTCGCCTACATAGGTATATTGCTGGCAATTTGTTTTGCAGTTGCGCTGCGCACCGGGTTAAATTATGAAACAAGATGCAGCCAAAGCCGCATCTCGCTTGCTGTAGCCATCATTATGCCTGGGCTTTTTGTGTTTCATATTGCCGTGCTGCAATTTATGTTTGTTAGCCCGTCGACATTGGGATTTGCGACGATTGTCGCCTATGTTTTTGGCGTATTTTTGCCGCTCACCACGCTTATTTTTGCTGCCGGGTCATTTTTTTACCGACCTTATGTCAACAAAACAGCAAATTAAAATTGATCGTAAGCGCGCAAGGCATCGGCCGCATACATAAGCGCTGGCCCACCGCCCATATAAACACACATAGCCAAAATTTCGGTCAGCTCTTGTTTTGAAGTGCCAAGGCGTTTGAGGGTTTTGACGTGAAAACCAATACAGCCATCGCAATGCTGAGTGATGCCGATGGCGAGGGCGACAAATTCTTTGGTTTTTTTGTCTATCTCACCGTCGGCAGAGGCCGCACCGGCCATGGCGGAAAAGCCTTTCATGGTGGCTGGTTGGTATTTGTTCAACTCACCAACATAGTGGCCGATTTCTTGGGTGATCTGTTTGTAATCTTTACTCATTTTTGGCTCTTTTTTTTCGAGTGATAATATGAGTAAGGTAGTTTGTTACTTATACATTAGCAATTGCTAATGTTGTCGCACCCAGCCCCCTGATATATATCTGTCTTTATGCAACTTTTTGGCGTATAATATAACTTATAACTATATTAGGTGATATTATGTCTGCTACCATTAAGCTTTCTGATGAATTGATAAATGACGCAAAACGCTATGCGATTGCCTATAGCCGCTCTGCGCCCAAACAGATTGAGTATTGGTCCAAAATTGGCAAAATTGCCGAAGAGAATCCTGACCTAACCTACAATTTCATCAAAGATATGCTGCTGGCCAAAGCTGAACTTGCAGCTGGCATGGTTGAGCCGTATGAGTTTGACTGAATATGAATGTTTTACAAACGCTCAGCTTTAAAAAAGCACTCAAGAAACTACACGCCAACCAAAAACAGCAATTGGATGATGCAATCAAACTCATCATCGCCAACCCCAATATTGGCGCGCCAAAAAAGGGCGATCTTGCCGGTATATCAGTCTACAAATTCAAAATGATCAAACAACCCGTGCTGCTTGCATACCATTATCAAGACGAGACAATAACCCTAACCCTATTGTCACTCGGCACGCATGAGAATTTCTATAAATCCCTCAAAACCTAAAGCACGCCCCCGCCTCCAAACAACGTGCCATTCAGTGAGCGCGACAGCGGACGTTCGAAGCCGCTGCCAACCAACGCGCGGTCGGCTAGCAAGCCCAACTTGTTTGGGATTGCGCACGCAAGTGCTAACAGTGACTAGGCCGA
>NVUS02000339.1 GCA_002402005.2 OCS116 cluster bacterium
TCATCCACCCCATACCTCCTCTACATGCTAGGCGAATACGTCTCCATCACCTTCATGTGCGCTTTCACCACCATCCTATTCCTAGGCGGCTGGCTCCCAATGTTCGATTTCGCCCCCTTCACCTGGATTCCAGGCTGGATGTGGTTCACCTTCAAAACCGTCGGCGTCTTCTTCATGTTCGGCATGGTCAAAGCCTTCGTCCCGCGTTACCGTTACGATCAACTCATGCGCCTAGGTTGGAAAGTCCTACTCCCAATCTCACTCGCCATGGTCTTCATCGTCGCAACCGTAATTTTCGCCTTCGACCTTTACCCCAACGTGGCCTCAGCCTGATTTTGAAAGAAAGATAAGATTATGATGGCAACCATGAAACAAGCAATCGGCTCCCTTTTCTTAAAGGAATTCGTCAGCGCCTTCTTCCTAACCATGCGCTATTTCTTCACCCCCAAGCCCACCATCAACTACCCGTTCGAAAAAGGCCCTCTAAGCCCACGTTTCCGCGGTGAACACGCGCTACGCCGCTACCCCAACGGCCAAGAACGCTGCATCGCCTGCAAATTATGCGAAGCCATCTGCCCGGCCCAAGCCATAACAATCGAAGCTGGCCCCCGCCGTAACGATGGCACACGCCGAACCACAAGATATGACATCGACATGACAAAATGCATCTATTGCGGTTTCTGCCAAGAAGCCTGTCCAGTAGAAGCCATTGTCGAAGGCCCAAATTTCGAATACGCCACCGAAACCCGCGAAGAGCTGTTCTACGACAAAGACAAATTGCTCGCCAACGGTGATAAGTGGGAACGCCAACTGGCAAAAAACATAGAATTAGACGCACCATACAGATAACAAATTAGCGAACACTAAGTTCACAGCAGGAAAGAGGCAGAAATGATTGCCGGAATATTTTTTTACATCTTTGCGATTTTCCTAATCGCCTCAGCCATCATGGTGATTTCATCCCGAAATCCCGTCTACGCTGTGTTCTTCCTCATCCTTGGCTTTTTTAATGCCACAGGCCTATTCATCCTGCTCGGCGCAGAATTCCTAGCCATGCTCCTCCTCATGGTCTATGTCGGCGCAGTCATGGTTTTATTCTTGTTCGTAGTTATGATGATCGATATCGACTTCAAAGAGCTATCAAAAGGCTTCTTGCAATATGCCCCAGTCGGCACCCTAATCGGTGTCATCATCCTGGCCGAAATCATCATGGTAGTCGGCGGCTTCGTCTATGATGCTGAAATGATCAGCAACGCCCCAGTGCCCATCCCCGATGTAGCAACAGTCTCAAACCTAGAAGCCTTCGGTCTCCTGCTCTACGGCGATTACGTTTTCTTCATCGAGATGGCAGGCATCATCCTACTCATCGCTCTAATCGGCGCAGTCGTACTCACGCTCAAAAACAGCAGCAAGGCTCTACGTCAAGACATCGCCACCCAAGTGGCAAGAACACCCGAAACCGCGATCGAAATGGTCAGCGTAAAATCAGGCCAAGCTTTCTCGACCAAAGACACCATTAAAATGAATAAGAGGCGCTAACAATGCAAATTGAATTAGGACATTATCTCATCTTAGCTGGCACTCTATTCACCATAGGTATCTTCGGCATTTTCTTAAACCGTAAAAATGTCATCATCATCCTCATGTCGGTCGAGCTCATGCTACTGGCGGTCAACATCAACTTCGTGGCCTTCTCGGCTTATTCGAATGATATGTTCGGGCAAATTTTCACCCTGTTTATTTTAACTGTTGCAGCTGCCGAAGCTGCCATCGGCTTAGCTATCTTAGTGGTATTCTTCCGCGCCAAAGGCAGCATCAATGTCGAAGACATCAACTCAATGAAAGGTTAGACAATGATTTATACAGCAATTGTCTTTCTTCCGATCTTAGCATCGTTATATGCAGGGTTTTTTGGTCGATTTTCCGATGCCAAAGTTTCCGAATATCTCACCTCAGGCGTTATGGTCATTGTGGCCATCCTCAGCTGGGTTGTGCTGTTGGGCTCAGGTTTCGAAGGCGAGGCACTCAATACCAAAGTCAACATCCTAACGTGGATTGACATTACAGGCTTTAAAGCCAATTGGGTCATTCGGGTCGATACCTTAACCGCAGTCATGTTCGTGGTGGTCAACACTGTGTCATCCCTAGTGCACATCTATTCAATAGGCTATATGCATAACGACCCACATCGTGTGCGCTTTTTCGCCTATCTATCCTTCTTCACCTTCGCCATGTTAACCCTCATCACTGCCGATAATTTCCTACAAATGTTCTTCGGTTGGGAAGGCGTGGGCGTGGCTTCATACCTACTTATCGGCTTCTGGTATAAAAAACAATCAGCCGGCGCTGCGGCGATGAAAGCTTTCATCGTCAACCGTGTGGGTGATTTCGGCTTTGCCCTCGGCATCTTCGGCGTGCTTTATGTCTTCGGTTCAGTCGATTTCGACACCGTATTCGCCGCTGCCCCCGATATGGTGAATCATAGCTTTAACTTCCTAGGCTATGATCTTGATATATTAACAACATTGTCAATACTCCTATTCATCGGCGCGATGGGTAAATCAGCTCAATTCTTGCTACATACATGGCTACCAGACGCGATGGAAGGCCCAACCCCAGTGTCAGCCCTCATTCATGCCGCCACCATGGTAACCGCCGGCGTATTCCTCGTGGCACGTTGCTCACCTCTATTCGAGCTAGCCCCCAACGCTTTGGCCTTTGTTACCTTCATCGGCGCAACCACCGCTTTCTTCGCCGCCACTGTTGGCCTGGTGCAAAACGACATCAAACGCGTCATCGCTTATTCAACCGCCTCACAGCTAGGTTACATGTTCGTAGCCTTGGGAGTCGGCGCATACCAAGCCGCCATCTTCCATCTATTCACTCATGCTTTCTTCAAAGCTTTGTTATTCCTAGGCGCTGGTAGCGTTATCCATGCGATGAGTGACGAGCAAGATATGCGCAAAATGGGCGGCATCGCCTCCAAAATCCCACGTACCTATATCATGATGTTGGTCGGCACCTTGGCATTAACTGGCTTCCCGCTCACCGCTGGCTATTTCTCCAAAGATGCCATCATCGAAGCGGCTTATGTTTCACATAATTTCTTCTCAACTTATGCCTTTGTCGCCGTGGTTGTCGCCGCATTTATGACCAGCTTCTATTCATGGCGCTTAATTTTTATGACCTTCCATGGCAAAAGCCGCGCCTCAAAAGATGTGCTGTCCCATGTGCATGAAAGCCCGCTGGTTATGCTTGCTCCGCTTTACATTCTCGCAGCCGGTGCTTTGCTAGCTGGCATCTTGTTCAGCATCTATTTCATCGGCGATGGTCAACAAGTCTTCTGGGCATCATCCATCTTCACTTCCGAGCAGAATCACATCTTGCACGACATTCATGGCGTACCGGCTTTGGTTAAATATTCACCTTTCATTATGATGGTGGGCGGCTTTGCACTGGCGTGGTATTTCTACATTAGGCAGCCACAAATTCCGGTGCAACTTGCCAAGCAATTTAACGGCATGTATAAATTCCTGCTCAACAAATGGTATTTCGACGAAATGTATGATTTCATGTTTGTCAAAGGCGCCCAAAAACTCGGCACATTCCTTTCGGTCAAAGTCGATAAAGGCGTGATTGATCGCTTCGGGCCAGATGGCTTGGCAGCCTTGGTGCTCAAAGTCACCGCACGGGTCAGTAAATTCCAATCAGGCATGTTGTATCATTACGCCTTTGTAATGTTCATCGGCGTGGCAATAATGTTAACCTATTTCATCATTTGGGGGGCACGTTAATGTCTGAGTGGCCAATTCTTTCCATCGTCACCTTCTTCCCGTTATTGGGTGCGTTGATCATCTTTATATTGATCAAAGAAGATAGCGAACAATCAAAAAACAACATTCGCAACATCGCATTTATGACATCGGGGGCAACCTTCCTTATCTCATTATTGCTGTGGTTATTCTTCGACAATACAACTGCCGAAATGCAATTTGTCGAAACCGCATCTTGGTTGGGTGGCAACATCAACTATAAAATGGGTGTCGATGGCATCAGCATGTTGTTTGTTATCCTCACCACATTCTTGCTACCATTCTGCATATTGGCCAGCTGGAAGACGGTAAAAAACAACGTCAAAGAATTTATGATCGCCTTCTTGGTGCTAGAAACCTTTCTCATCGGCGTGTTTAGCTCGCTCGACCTGCTGGTTTTCTACATCTTCTTCGAAGGTGGCTTAATCCCGCTTTACCTCATCATCGGCATCTGGGGCGGTAAAAACCGCGTTTATGCCAGCTTTAAATTCTTCCTGTTCACCTTGCTAGGCTCAGTCTTAATGCTGCTCGCCATCATGGCAATGTATTGGGATGCCGGCACTACCGACATTGTCGAACTGCTCAAGCATGATTTCCCGGCCGAAATGCAAACCTGGTTATGGTTGGCTTTCTTCGCCTCCTTCGCGGTCAAAATGCCAATGTGGCCATTCCACACCTGGCTGCCTGATGCCCATGTGCAAGCCCCAACTGCGGGCTCTGTCATCTTGGCCGGCCTGTCACTTAAAATGGGTGGCTATGGCTTTATCCGCTTTAGCTTATCTATGTTCCCCGAAGCCAGTGGCGACATGCAGACATTTGTCTTTGTGCTGTCAGCCATCGCCATCATCTACACATCTTTAGTGGCTATGATGCAAAAAGACATGAAAAAGCTAATCGCTTATTCTTCCGTCGCGCATATGGCATTCGTCACTGCCGGTATTTTCACCGCCAATTCTATGGGTCTGCAAGGCGCTATTTTCCAAATGCTCAGCCATGGTATTGTTTCATCAGCTTTGTTCCTGTGCGTCGGGGTTATTTATGACCGCATGCACACCAGAGAAATCTCAGCCTATGGCGGCCTCGTGCATCGCATGCCATATTATGCCTTTATCTTTATGATTTTCACCATGGCCAATGTTGGCTTGCCAGGCACTGTCGGCTTTGTCGGCGAGGTGCTGACGCTAGCCGCCATGTTCCAAGTCAATACATGGATGGCCTTATTCGCCACAACCGGCGTCATCTTATCAGCCGGTTATGCCCTATGGCTTTACCGCCGGGTTATCTTCGGTGAGTTAGAAAAAGAAAGCTTGCGCGATATTCTGGATATGGACAAACGCGAGAAATATATTTTGGTGCCGATGATTTGCATCACCATATTCTTCGGTTTCTATCCAAAACCAATCTTCAACGTCACCAGCGTTTCGGTCGATAACTTGATCGAGAATTACCGTCATGATATGGAAAATGCCGGCCGCTTGTCACATGAACCACATATTAAAGCTATGGGTGGCGATGCCGCAACGGCAGATCACGCCCCAGCTACACATTAAGTATTTAGAGATTTAGGAATAACATTATGTCAAACGAAAACGACTTTCTATATATCTTACCCGAGTTAATCCTCATCATCGGCGCGCTCATCGCGTTGCTGATTGCCGGTTATAAAGGTAAAAAGTCGGTTGGTTTTGTTGCCAACTTTGCCATCGGCCTTATGGTGCTGGCCGGCATTGTGTCATACGCCTTACCTAACGATGTCACCCGTATATTTAACGGCTTGCTGATCAACGATAGCTACAGTATTTTCATGAAGATACTCACTCTATTTGGCGGCGCAGCCACCTTGTTGATGATTAAAAACTTCCTCCAATCGCGTAAGCTCGATCAGCCCGAATTCATCGTGCTAATTCTGTTCGCCATTGTCGGCATGATGTTCATGATCTCATCCAACAACCTGCTCACCCTATATCTAGGCATCGAGATGCAAAGCCTATCGCTCTACATCTTGGCAGCATTCAACCGCTCCTCCACCAAAGCCACCGAATCGGGTCTTAAATATTTCATCCTCGGCGCGCTGTCATCCGGTATGTTGCTATTCGGCATGTCATATATTTATGGCTTCACCGGCTCCACATCATTCGATTTGATCGCCGAACATATCGGCAAAGAAGGCTCATCAATCGGCATCATCTTCGGTATCACTTTCCTAGCCGCCGGTCTCATGTTCAAAATCTCCGCTGTGCCATTCCATATGTGGACACCGGATGTTTACGAAGGCGCTCCAACCCCAGTCACCGCATTCTTCGCCACCGCGCCAAAAATCGCCGCCATGGCCATGATCCTTCGCGTGCTGTATAGCCCGTTCATCGAAATGGGTACAGATTGGCAACAAATCATCGTCTTTGTCGCCTTGGCTTCAATGGTACTTGGCGGTTTCGCCGGCATCGCACAAAAAAACATCAAACGCCTGATGGCTTATTCATCCATTGCTCATATGGGTTATGCTTTGGTCGGCGCATCAGCTTTCTCCGACCCCGGCACAGCCATCAAATCGGTCATTCTGTATATGACCATTTATCTGATCACCACACTCGGCGTATTCGCCTGTATCTTGGGTATGAAACGCGGCGGCGATAGTTTTGAGAAAATCTCCGACCTAGCCGGTATGTGGCGCAATCACCCATTAATCGCCATCTCACTAACCATCTTCATGTTCTCCCTAACCGGCATGCCGCCATTCGCTGGCTTCATCGCCAAATACTATGTTTTCTCAGCTGCGGTAAACGAAGGCCTATGGCTATTGGTCATTGTCGGCGTCTTGGCCTCAGTGGTCGGTGCATTCTATTATTTGCGCATCATCAAAGTCATTTATTTCGAAGAAAGCAAAGATGCATTCGATCCAATGTCAATCGAGCTAAAAATAGTCCTCGGCTTTGCCACATTATTCACCATCATCTTCACCATCTTCCCCGGTAGTTTGCTTGAACTGGCACAAAATGCCGCTCAATCGCTCAATTGAGCATGGGCATCAACCTGCCAACAGGCTATCAATTGGCCGAATTTGAAACATTGGCATCAACCAATCAACAAGCCATGCAAATGGCTCAAACCGGCGATGTTGGCTTTTTACAACATGGCCCCTTGGTTGTATTTACCAAAAACCAAAGCGCTGGCCGTGGCCGCAGCGGCCGCACATGGCTCAGTTCCAACCAAACCCTAACAGCCACCATTTTGCTATCCAGCAAAGCCCCCAAAGACAAAGTCGCGCAATTGGCTTTCGTTGCCGCTCTGGCTGTACACAAAACCGTATGTGAATTTATACCCGCCGATAAACACAAATCCGTCGGCCTAAAATGGCCTAATGATGTCTTGGTGCAAGGCCGTAAATTGGCCGGCATACTCATAGAATCTTGCGCCGTTAAAGGCTTTCCAGATAGCATTCTGGCCGTCGGCATCGGCATGAATATCGGCGACATACCCGAAGATGGCGATTTCTCAGCAACCTCGCTAAAAGGATTAGATGCCGAGGTGAATATTGAACAAGTTCTCAGCTCACTCACATTTAACTTTGATAAATATCTAGATTTATGGTCAGATGGCACAGGTTTCGCGCTGATTCGAAAAATCTGGCTAGACCATGCCCTAGGCCTGGGTGGTAAAATCACCGCACGGCTTCCAAACCAATCAATACAAGGCATATTTGAGAGTTTGGATGATGACGGCACACTAATTTTGCGTGATGAAGCAGATAAAATTCATCAAATAACCGCCGGTGATATTTTCATTGGCCACATATAAATATAAAATAAAAGAAA
>NVUS02000034.1 GCA_002402005.2 OCS116 cluster bacterium
ATTGCTACGTTTAGTTAAATATCTACAGGTCTTTAGCATTTTCTAATACCCAAGTGAAAAGTAATGTCTCACAAAAGTATCACAAATTGTCTCACAGTAAAAGGAATTTTGGCGGATAATGGCTGTTTTTAGATTTCAAAAAACCTCTAAGTTATTGTTCTGTAAGGGAAAATAAAGATGTGGACAAGCAAAGTTCTGGCGGATGGGGAGGGATTCGAACCCCCGGAGGGCTCGCACCCTCGTCGGTTTTCAAGACCGATGCATTAAACCGGACTCTGCCACCCATCCAAAAGTGTGCCATACGGTTTGTACAAGGCAGTAAATATATTTTGCCACTATGTTTTGCAAGCGATTTTATGGGTTTTACATAAATTTTTTTTATTATGGCCCTTTCGCTTGTATAAAAGCCTTTGATATCAACAGTTGGCGGTACGTTAGTGATTTTTTAACCATAAGTCGCAAGCTTTTATTAGCTATGGTGTTTGAATGGGGCAGATTTTTGCCGCAAATTGGTGTATTTTATTATGTGATGGGGAAGTCGAAAATATTTTAAGTGGTCGTTATGGGTTGGGTTATCGTTGAAAAACAAATACAAGTGGGTAAAGCACGCTCTACAGTGATGCGCAGCGTTGGCCTATGTCTAATCACCTTTGGCCTGTTGGGGCTGGCGGGGTGTTCATCATCTAAGCTAAATAAATACGGCGTCAAAACCTCTGAACGAGTTTATGAGGGTAAGGGCCCATTGCCTAAAAAAGCCGGCACCTATAAAGTTGGCAAGCCGTATAAAGTGGCTGGCAAATATTATTACCCTCGGGAAGACAAAAATTATAACAAGACCGGCATGGCCTCTTGGTATGGCGATGACTTCCATGGCCGCAAAACTGCCAATGGCGAAATTTTTGACATGCACGCCTTTACTGGCGCGCACAAAACATTGCCATTGCCTTCACTGGTTAAAGTGACAAATCTTTCAAACAACAAATCTATTATTGTGCGGGTTAATGACCGTGGCCCTTATCATGGTGGGCGGTTAATTGATATGTCGCGCGCTGCAGCGAATGCATTAGGCTATCGCAACAAAGGCCTGACAAAGGTACGGGTTGAGTATTTTGGCGAAGCATCCAAACATCCTGATGGCGACCATGCTAAAATTGCTGCATTAGGCGGAAGCCACAATACAGGCGCGCCAACAATGGCAGTTGCCTCAAACACCAGTTCAAGCAAAAAAGATCGTAATTTCTTCGACCATTTATTTGGTTGGAACAAACCAACATTTGTAGCCGAGTCGGCAACTCTTGCCGCGACAACCCTAGCTGCCAATGCTGGCAAAACAGGTTTGCCGCCAGTGCCGGGTGGCAAGTTAACCTCAGATGATATGGCCGAATTTGACCCTGATGTGGCTGCAGCCATTTCATCAGGTCCTAAATCGGTTACCCTCGCACGCTCTGTTAGCATGACCAAAAACCAAGGCCGTATGTTGAGCTTAAACAAAGACATGCCACTAGAAATTGTGGGCAGTAGTGATTTTGTTCAAGTGGCCATGTTTAATGATATTAAGCAAGCTGTTGAATATAAAAAGCAACTCGGCACCGCAGTTTACAGTAAGATTGACATAACCCAGCAAGGTGCTAAAACAGTTTATCTAGTGATGGTGCAAGCATAATCGATATTTAAATGGGGGCGATATAATGAAGGCAATTTTTATTGGCCTTATAGCTTTATTGTCCGCGTTTTCAACACAGGCAGATGAACTAGAAACCTCTGCAAAATATGCCTATATTCTGGATTTTAAAACCAACAAAACCCTATTTGAAAAAAACGCCGATCAACTGATCGCGCCCGCCAGCATGAGCAAGCTGATGACCGCGTATATGGTGTTTGAACAGTTAAAGTTGGGTAAAATTAAATTGGATGATGAGTTTTTTGTTTCGCAAACCGCGTTTGACCGCCGCGGCTCAAGCATGTTTGCGCAGTTAAAAAGTAAAATCTCAGTGCATAATTTGTTACAAGGCTTGATTGTGGTTTCGGGCAATGATGCCGCCATTGCACTGGCCGAAGGTCTTGCCGGCAGCGAAGCAGCTTTTGCCCAGCAAATGCAAACCAAAGCGCAACAGCTTGGGCTTACAGAATCAACATTTGTCAATTCGACAGGTTGGCCCGATGCAAAACAATTAATGACCATGCGCGATTTGGGCCAATTGGCTTGGGTTTTAATACGCGATTTCCCCGAATATTATCATTATTTTGCGCAACAACGTTTTAAATGGGGCAAGGTAGATCAACCCAACCGCAATATATTGCTCGATGATGGCATTGGCGTTGATGGCTTAAAAACCGGCCGTACCGATGAGAGCGGCCATGGCATTGTGGCATCGGCATTGCGTGGTGAGCGTCGGGTGATCATTGTTTTAAACGGCTTAACCAGCGCCAGCAAACGCGCGGCAGAAACTCGTAGACTGTTAGAATGGGCATTTGAGGCCTTCAAGAATTACAAAATCTATCCCAAAGGTGCGATTGTTGGCCAAGCCCAAATTGCCGGCGGCGATGTCCAGCAGGTGAATATAGTAGCTGCTGATGATATAATCGCCATTTTAAATGCTGATAATGTTGGTGGCTTGACTGGACACATCACCTATAACAAACCGCTGATTGCCCCCATTGCGCAATATCAAGAAGTTGCCCAATTGCACCTCAATAGCCCATCGGGTATTGAGCATATTGTGCCCTTGGTTGCCGAAAAACATGTTGCTAAAGGTGGCCGTGTCGATCAATCCATTGACATTTTATGGTCATGGGTGGATAAAAAACTAAATTCTTTGTTTTAAATAATCAGTTTAGGGTCGTATATGCGGGGTCAATTTATTAGTTTCGAGGGCGGCGAGGGCGGCGGCAAAACCACACAAATAAAACTATTGGCCGAAAAACTGCAAGCTGCTGGCATAAAAGTGATACAAACTCGTGAGCCTGGTGGCAGCGAAGGCGCCGAGGCATTGCGGCATATATTACTTACTGGCGATGTCGCCGCATGGTCGCCAATATCAGAAGCTTTATTATTTGCCGCTGGCCGCTCAGATCATTTGGAAAAACTCATCAGACCCAGCCTAGAAGATGGCGTTTGGGTATTGTGTGATCGGTTCTTAGATTCGACCCGCGCTTACCAAGGCGTTGCCGGCAATGTGCCGCAAGAATTAATTACCACCATAGAGAAATATGTAGTCGCCGATAGCTTGCCTGACCGCACTTATATACTGGATTTGGATCCGAAGGTTGGCTTGGCGCGCGCCAATGCCCGTATGGCCGACATTAAAGCCCAGAGCGCAAATTTGGCCGAAGACCGGTTCGAGAATATGCGGTTGCAATTTCACCTAGATCTACGCCAATGTTATTTGGACATTGCTAAGAATGAACCCAAGCGTTGCCATGTAATCAATGCCGACCAAGCAATTGCCACTATGCATGATGATATATGGGCAAATGCTAAAAAATTGATAGAGAAAACTGACTAATTTATGTCTGAAATATTGGAAATCGATAAGCTTGAGAATTTTCCGCATCCGCGTGACAATGAAAATCTGCGCGGTTTAGACAC
>NVUS02000340.1 GCA_002402005.2 OCS116 cluster bacterium
CAATGGCCGAAACCAAATGGGTAAAATTGATGATAAAAACACCCAGAATCAATAAAAAAATATTCATAAACATCACATAATTTGAATTGTATTTGACGAGTTTATCGCTAAGCTGAAATTTTGCAATCTAAAGGTGAGCGACATATGAGCACATATCAATTATACGGATTTGCCCAATCTGGCCACAGTTATAAAGTGGCACTTATGCTCGAGCTTTTGGGTTTAGATTGGCAAGTGGAAGAAGTCGATTTTTTCAAGGGTGAAACCCGCTCAGATGAGTATCGCAGCCAAGTAAATGCCATGGGCGAAGTGCCGGTTTTGGTCGAAGATGGCAAAAAAATGACCCAATCTGGGGTGATTTTAGACTATTTGGCCGATAAATATAGTCAATTTGGCGGTGAAACCGCCGCCGAAAAGCGCGACATTTGGCGCTGGATTCTATACGACAATCACAAAATTAGCTCACAAATTGGGCCGTTGCGGTTTATGGTTGGCATTAAAAAAATGGACGAGAATGATGTGACCAAATACCTGCGCGGTCGCATAACTGATGCTTTTGGCGTTATGGATAAGCATCTGGATGGCAAAGACTATTTTGTCGCCAATCGCCCAACCATTGCCGATTTCTCTCTATGCAGTTATTTATTTTTTGCCGACGAATTTGGCTATGATTGGGCGGATTACCCGAATATAGATAGATGGCTAAGTAACATCAAAGCCCTCAAAGGCTGGCAACATCCTTACGATCTTTTACCAAAGGCAGAATGAATGCAAAAAATGGATGCGATTTATAGCAAAAACCCACTTGATCGGCTCGACCAAACTCGTGGCAAAGAGGCAGATTTTAAAAGCCGTCGTGGTTTAGACAGCAGTCTATTTTTGCTATTTAACGGCAATGAGTTGGTTGTGCATAATGAGACTATGTGTGAATTTTCAAATGCCCAGTTAAAACAATATGATATGAATGTGCATGATAGTGTTTTGCTCGGCGAGTTAGAAGGCGTCAATTATTTCGCCATCAGCGTTGGCGATAATAAATATGTCGCCACACGTGATGATGATGGTAATTTTTCTGACCATCCGTTACGCAAATTCCCAACTCGGCTTTATACCGAAAAAAATTATTATCCCGAAGCCAAGCTCGGCATTTTGGCGCAAGCTGCATCCGTACTCAATTGGCATCTATCCCACACCCATTGCGCCTGTTGCGGCGAGCCAACCGTCATCGCTCATAGTGGCTGGCGGCGCGATTGCCCGTCCGAAGCCTGCAGTCGTCAGCATTTCCCACGGGTCGACCCGGTGGTGATTATGTTGGTCACCTATGGCGATCAATGTCTGCTTGGTCGTGGTCATCAATTCCCCGAAGGGCGTTATTCTTGTCTTGCAGGTTTTGTCGAAAGCGGCGAGACGATTGAAGATGCCGCGCGGCGTGAATTGTTTGAAGAGGCGGGTGTCATCGGCGGCGATACTCATTATTTACTCAGCCAACCTTGGCCTTTCCCATCATCATTAATGTTCGGCATGCATATTGAGGCCAAAACTCAACAGTTGAAAATTGATTATCACGAAATAGCTGACGCTATGTGGGTCGATAAGGCCGATGTGATTAAGGTGCTGAATGGTGATGATTCATTCCCATTCCAGTTACCGCCAAGCATTGCGATCGCCAGAAACCTGCTAGAAATCTGGATTGATGGTTAAAGCGGTTGCGGTCGTTTGAATTGCCCAAGCGCCTTATCAACCTTGTCGCCGGTGATGCAATGCTCAGCATGGTCATTAACCAAACCCAAAGCTTGCATAAAGGCGTAAACCGTGGTTGGGCCAACGAACTTCCAACCGTGCTTTTTCAAATCTTTAGCCAAATCCCTAGATATTTCTGCGCTTTGTTCAGAGGTTTTTGCTTCATATTGCCAAAGATAAGCTGCCAGAGAGCCATGAGATTCAACAATATCTTGAGCACGGGCGGCATTGTTAATGGTGGCGGCGATTTTGCCTTTGTGGCGCACAATGCCAGCATCATTTAACAAGCGGTCAACGTCAACTTGGTTAAATTTAGCAATCTCATCAAAGTTAAACCCACAAAAAGCAGCTCTGAAATTATCGCGTTTGGCAAGTATAGTGCGCCAGCTTAAACCCGATTGAAAACTCTCCAAAATGATTTTTTCAAATATTTGGGTATCATCATCGGTCGGAAATCCCCACTCATGGTCATGATATTCAATAAATTCTGGGCTGCTATTGGCCCAAGCACAACGTCTGTCTGCATCTGGTATCATTTTATTCACTCCGCATTTGCCAAAAGAAAAGCCAGCTTTGGGTCAGTTTTGTTGGGCGTGAGTTCAGTAATCTGGGCTTTTACCACATCATTTGCTACAAATGGGTCTTCATTCACCCGCGCCGTCAGCTCTTCCAACGTGCAATTATAGGCAAATATACCGCCGCCTAAATTGGGTTGCAAACTGCCGGACAGTAAAAATATACCTTGGTTAAAATTCCGCTCAATCCACGCATTGTGGCCTTGCATAAATTGCTTTGCATTGGCTTTGTTGGCCGAGAATGTCAGATTTACAATGAACATATTTACCCCTGTTGTTTTTTTAGTGAGTTTAACCAATCACACATTTGCTCAACTTCTTGTTTTACAAAATTTTCGTCCCGAAAACTATTGCCCAGCGTCGCCACGCCTTGGCTGCGGGCCAATATGTGCATGGCAAAGGCATCGGCTTTTTTCACCTGCCCCATCAGCTCAAATTGGGCGGCCAACCAATTCCTAAATAGGCTGAATAACTCATTGGCATTGGCCTGTAAGCTGTGGTTTAACTTGGCAAGCTCGCTGGTTAAAGTGCCGACAGGGCAACCGTAATATTTAATTTTAGACCAATTGGTGATGAGAATTTTAATGAAACATTCAATGCGTTTTGTCGGGTTATCTGTGCTGGTTTGCCACTTATCCAGCATGTTTTGAGTGTTGGCCAAGCGCAATTCTATCACTGCTTTTAATATTTCATCTTTAGATTTAAAATGATGATAAAAATTACCACGAGAGATTTTCACCATGCCCGCAATGTCAGCAAAAGATGTATTCTCAAAACCTTGCTGATAAAATAATTGATCGGCATGTTGAATGATTTGGGCACGTGTCGAAATTTTATTCATCGGCTCTCTCGGTTGATTTTAAAGTAAATTAGGACAATTGTCCTAATGAGTCAACGCGCCATTTAAATAACATCACAAAGATGTGATTTATTGCGACATTATGTCATTTGGACTTTTGCCCGCAATGGTGCATATTATGAAAAAATAATCTTAAGGATTTTTTATGCGCCATTTTTTTAAAACTGTCATTGTTGCTGCCACACTCACCCTAAGTTTTGCCTCGGTACAGGCTGCCGAATTGTTGATGTTTGAGCATAAAGGTTGTGTAGTGTGTAAAAAATTCAAAGCCGAAATGTTGCCTAAATACTTAAACAGTAAATATGCCAAGGTCATGCCAATTCGCTCAATTATTGGTGATGATCCAGACCCATATAAAGGCCTAGAGCTAAAGGGTTTTCCTTTCATCTATTCGCCAACCTTTGTTTTGGTGCAAGATGGTAAAGAGCTGGTGCGCATTCAGGGCTTTACCGGCGAAAAATTATTTTGGCAACAGATGGAAAACCTGTATGCTAACCACAAAGACAAATTTTCAAGTTAGATAAGTTATACCTCTATGTTAACAGTTTCCTATTTCAGTGCCTTTTTTGCTGGGCTCATCAGTTTTCTTTCGCCTTGCGTTTTGCCGCTCATTCCGCCTTATCTGTGCTTTTTGGCTGGCAAAAGCCTAAACGATTTAACTACCGATTTAGAGGCAGATACCGCCCAAAGTAACAAATTGCTCAAGCAATTGACTTGGCGCGCTTTGGCTTTTGTATTTGGCTTTTCCACCGTGTTTATTCTGCTCGGTGCGACCGCCACTATATTGGGGCAGGTGGTGCAGGATTATTTCTTAATTCTCAGCCAAGTGGCTGGCGTGGTCATCATCATTATGGGCGTGCATTTTTTAGGCATTGTCAGAATCCCGTTCTTAAATTTCGAAAAACGCTACCATGGTGGCGACAAACCACGTGGATTTTTGGGCTCATATGTAATCGGCTTGGCCTTCGCTTTTGGCTGGACGCCATGCGTTGGGCCAATATTGGCAACCATTTTGGCCATTGCCTCACAAGAACAATCAGCCTTTACCGGCATGGCTTTGCTTGGCACTTATTCAGCCGGTCTCGGCATTCCATTTATGTTGGCGGCTTTGTTCCTCAAACCTTTCTTGGGCTTTATGCAGCGTTTTCGCAAGCATATGGGCACAGTCGAAAAAGTCATGGGCGTGTTTTTAATCCTTGC
>NVUS02000341.1 GCA_002402005.2 OCS116 cluster bacterium
GAAATGGATGATGAATATATAAAATCCATCGCCAATTATGCCAAACGTTTTGCGGTTAAACCCGGCATAACGGGCTTGGCTCAAATCCGCGGGTTTAGAGGTGCAACGGATACATTGGAAAAAATCGTCAGGCGGATTGAAGCCGATTGTGAATATATTGAGCGGAAAACAATTTTTCTCGATATATATATTATTTGCTTAACTTTTCCGGCGTTGGTCAAACCGCAAAATGCTCGGTGGATAGGCCGCTATCATGTGCGCACATCAACTTTCAATCAACGCCAATAATTCTGCGGTTTTAACTTGCATCAGCTGGCTATCTGCACGGGTTTCTAAATTAAGCCGAATGAGTGGTTCGGTATTGGATTTGCGCAAATTAAACCGCCATTGTCCCATATCCAAACCAATGCCATCGGTATAATCAATTGCAACCGCATCATTTTTATAGGTCGCCAGCACTTTGGCCATCACCGCATCGGCATCGCTGACGGTGCGGTTTATCTCACCGGGCGAAGGATAAGCTTGCATGGCGTCTGCCACCATACTGGACAATTTGGCCAATTTTACACATAAAAGCTCGGCAACCAATAGCCAAGGTATCATGCCAGAATCACAATAGAAAAAGTCTCTAAAATAATGATGGGCACTCATTTCGCCGCCATAAATGGCGTCTTCCTTGCGCATCAATTGTTTGATGAAGGCATGCCCAGTCTTGCTTTGAATTGGTTGGCCGCCGGCTTTGTTGACCACCTCTATGGTGTTCCAACTTAAGCGCGGGTCATGAATGATTTTTGCGCCTTTATGCTTTTGCAAAAATGCATCGGCCAGCAAGCCAACAATATAATAGCCTTCAATAAATGCGCCGGTTTCATCGAATAAAAAACAGCGGTCAAAATCGCCATCCCAGGCAATGCCCATATCCGCGCCATGTTTGATAACCGCATCTATGGTATCTTGCCGATTTTCGGGCAGCAATGGGTTGGGAATGCCATGCGGAAAATTACCATCGGCTTGGTGATGGATTTTAATGAATTCAATCGGCACATTCAGTTGTTTAAATTTACTTTCTAAGACATCGACCACGGGGCCAGACGTACCATTGCCGCTATTGACCACCAATTTAAGTGGCTTTATGTTGGCCAAATCAATATAGCCGAGCAAATGATCGGTATAGGCATCCATAAGTGATTGCGTGGTCAGTGAACCGCGGTTTGAAACCGGGGCAAATTGACCACTTTCGGCCAAGGCTTTGATGTCTAGCAAACCGTTATCACTGCTTATTGGTTTCGAACCCCGCCCGACCATTTTCATGCCGTTATAATCCATCGGATTGTGGCTGGCGGTCACTTCAATGCCGCCATCAACGGCCAAATGAGATGTGGCAAAATAAATTTCTTCAGTGCCAGTTTGGCCAAGATCGATCACATCAACGCCAGCATCGCGCAGCCCATCGGCCAAAGCATTTTTTAACTCGGCTGACGTCAAGCGCACATCGCCACCCACAACAACTTGTTGGGGCTTTAAATATTGGCCAAACGCCCGGCCAATGCGGTAGGCAATGTCGGTATTGAGCTGCGTGCCCAATTTGCCACGAATGTCATAAGCTTTAAAGCAGGTGATGGAGATGGGGGCAAATTCAGTCATCATTACGTCCGCCCATATCTATCTTCAAACCGCACAATGTCATCTTCGCCAAAATAAGTGCCGGTTTGCACTTCAATCAGTTCTAGCGGCACTTTGCCGGGGTTTTCCAAAGCATGAATGGTGCCGATTGGAATGTAAGTCGATTGGTTTTCAGTCAGCAATATCGTCTCGTCGCCATTGGTTACCTTGGCCGTGCCGGTCACCACAACCCAATGTTCGGCGCGGTGATGATGCATTTGAATGGACAATTTAGCGCCGGGGTTGACGGTGATGCGTTTGACCTGAAACCGCGCACCATTGTCGATGCTGTCATATTTACCCCAAGGCCGGTAAACCTCGCGGTTTAATTTTACCTCTGAGCGGTCAGCCTGTTTGAGCATATTGACGATGGATTTCACATCTTGGGTATGGTCTTTATGCGCAACTAGCAGCGAATCTTTGGTATCAATAATCACCAAATCCTCAATGCCGACTGTAGCCACAAGCCGTTCGGCAGACCGAACCAAGGTGTTTTTGGTATTGACCGATTGAACGTCACCCTCAAAGCTATTGCCTTGATCGTCTTGCTCAGAAACTTCCCATAAAGCCGCAAAACTGCCGACATCACTCCAATTGGCATCCAGTGGCACAACCACAACTTCGCCATCACTATTGGCGCAAGTCGGTTCCATCACCGCATAATCGACAGATTCTGCCGGGCAAGCCATAAAGGCCGTTTCATCAATACGGATAAAATCTAAATCGAGTGTTTCGACATTCATAGCTTTTTCGCATGCCGCATATATTTCGGGTCTATGTTTTTTTAAAACCTCTAAATAACGGCTGGCTTTATACATAAACATGCCGCTATTCCAATAATAATCGTCGCTTTCGACATAATTTTTCGCCGTTGCCAAATCGGGTTTTTCGACAAAGCTATCGACCGCAAATGCATCCTCTAAAGTTGCGCCGCGTTTTATATAGCCATAACCGGTTTCGGGCGATGCCGCCACAATGCCAAAAGTTACCAATTTATCATCATCAGCATGTTTATGAGCAATGTCTATGGCGTTATGAAATGCTGTTATGTCTTCAATCACATGATCAGCAGCCAAAACCAGCAGAATGGCATTGGCATCGGTTTTAAGCGCATGAAAAGCCGCCAAAGCAATGGCTGGGGCGGTGTCTCGGCCAATTGGCTCGAGCAAAATGCCGCCATGTTCAAAGCCCAATTGCCGCACTTGTTCGGCGGCCAAAAACCGGTGTTCTTCATTGCAGATATACACACATGGTGCGTGTTCCACCCCGTTTAACCGCTCAATGGTTTGCTGAAACATGGTGAGGCTGCCGGTTAAGCTCAAAAATTGCTTGGGATAACCACTGCGCGAAAGCGGCCATAACCGTGTGCCGCTGCCACCTGCCATTATTATGGGTGTAATCATGTCTGTATTCCTTCATAGACATCGCGCTGGACATCATTCTAATTTTATTTATGCAACTCTCGCAGCCATTTTCTAACTATGTGATGAATATAACTAAATTGGTATAAAAATAAACAATCTGATACAAACATACCAGTGTTAATTTGCATAGAATTACAGGATTGTCATTTTTGTAAAAATACCTTTCTGTTTA
>NVUS02000342.1 GCA_002402005.2 OCS116 cluster bacterium
AAAGAAGTGCTGGACAACAAAGAGTTGCGCGAAGAATATTTGGCAATTTAATTTTGAGTCTTGAATACGGTAAAATGTATCACCTAAGAGCGTTCATTTATGGACGCTCTTTTTTATGTTCTCTTGCGGATTATAGAGAATTGCTGTAATCCATGCTTATGGAAAAAGATATTATAAAATTACAAGAAACCGTCGCGCATCAAGGCATCGAAATTGCTGAGTTGAGTGATGAATTATATAACCAGCATAAAGAGCTGGATAGGCTGAAACAATATATACAAATTATTGAGGCCAAAATGCAAACGGCGATGGATAGTGAGACAAATATTAACCAGCCGCAAGATGATGCCCCGCCGCCCCATTATTAAAGCCACCACATTATTGAGTTATAAGTTATGAAAAAAGTAAAACGCACACCCTTTGAACACGAGATTGTATTGGGCAAAAATATTTGGCGCTTGCGCGATCATCTTGGCCTTGGCCCACGTGACATTGGCAAAAAACTAAAAATGACCGAAAAACAATATTTGCAATTGGAGCGCGGCGCATTGGTGCCATTGCCCAAGCTCGAGATTATCGGCAAACTACTCGGCCACCCCGTGCAAAAGCGCGACATTCGACGCATTTCATTTAAACGTAAGTTAGAAATGGAAACTGGCATTGAGCAAGTTGAATTGATCGACATTTATAACGAAATCTTCCCGCATCCAGAGGTCGAAGACTAGCCAAGGATATTGCCAATCAACCGGTAGAATATATTATGCCCAGTTTCAATAATCTCATCCGGAAAATTGAAATCCGGATTGTGCAGATACGGCTGATCAACACCCGAACCCAGCATAAACATCGCCGATTTACTGATGTTGGCAAATTGCCCAAAATCTTCCGACGCACGCCACGCGGCATCTAGCTCGGTTATCGGCACATTCTCATCGGCACAAGCTTGTCTTATTTTGCCCGCCGCTTCATCATTGTTAATGGAAGCCTCGAACGGTTCATCAAGGCAATAATCATAGCCCAAACCATATTTACGACTTGTCTTTTGGGTGAATATATCTAACTGATTCTGCATCTTGGTCAGCAATTGATCACTCTCAGAACGCAAGGTCAGCATAATTTTGGCCGCGCCGGCGGTGATGCCAAACGCCTCTTCGCCCAAACCCGCATGGTTGATCGAAACCAAACAGAAGGCATCATGGGCTTTATATTCTTGATTGATATTTTTAACTTCAGCCAATATCTCGCACATAGCCTCACAGGGGCTGAGGCCATTTTCGGGGTGGGATGCATGCGAAGTCTTGCCTAATAATTCGATTTTCATGCCGACGGATGCGCAATTGAAAAAACCATCTTTAATCGCCACTTCATGCATTTTCATTTTGGGCATATTGTGCAGCGCAAAACTATATTTGGGCACAAGCTTATGTAATTTCAAAGCCTCCACCAGCGGCTTGGCGCCCTTGCCAGTCTCTTCAGCAGGTTGGAATAGCAATATCACTCGACCGGTCGCTGGACGCTGTTTGTGCAACGCCACAGCCAGTGAGGCCACAATGCCCATGTGGCCGTCATGCCCGCAAGAATGGGCAACATAGTCATATTGGGATTTATAGGCAATGGAACTTGTTTCCAAAATCGGCAACGCGTCCAGCTCACATCTAAACAACACGGTCGGGCCATTTGCATCTTGGCCATTATAAACCGCAGCGAGGGCGTTGCCGCTCAAAGCGTTATAAAATTCATCAGGCGCGAATTCATTTAAAAATTCACTAATCATAATGGCGGTTTGGCGCTCATTGCCAGAAATTTCGGGCAATTGGTGCAATTTACGGCGCAGCTCAGTGAGCTGACTAATTTCGGCTTGGTTCAACATAAACCAAGATTATGCGCTTCGGCGTTGTTTTTCAATCAAATCTAATTGCGAACGCACATGTTTAATCGGCATGGGTTTGCCATAATGGTAACCTTGGCCCATTTGGCAACCTGCAGCGCGCAGCATTATTATCATTTCTTCGGTCTCAATGCCTTCAGCCAAAACAAGTTTATCCAGCGAATGGCCAAGCGTGACAATGGTTGAGATGAGCGCATCTGCCTGTTTGGATTTGCCGATATTCATAATGAAGCTGCGGTCAATTTTAATTTTATCAAATGGCAATTCGGTAAGATATTGCAGGCTAGAATATCCTGTACCAAAATCATCCATGGCGATTTTAACACCCAGATCCTGAATGCTAGTGAGCGTTTCAATCACATGATCAACATCATCCATCATCATGCTTTCGGTAATCTCTAACTCCAACCGTTCAGGCGCCAAACCAGATTGCTTTAAATATTTACGACATAACGCCACCATATCGGCATCTTTAAATTGTATCGGCGATACATTGATGGCAACAGTAATGTCATCAGGCCAATGCACCGCATCATGACAACCCGTTTTAAGCACCAATTCGCCAATCTCAGTGATCAATCCAAACTCTTCGGCTACCGGTATAAATTCATCAGGGAAACGTAAGCCCTTAATCGGGTCTTCCCATCTAATCAATGATTCATAACCAAGTAACTTGCCCGAAACAATGTCATGCTGTGGCTGATAATAAAGTACAAATTCATCGTTTTTAATGGCGCGTTGTAAATCTAAACGAATCTCACGTTTGTCGCGTAATTTCTGAGCCAAATCTTCTTGATAGATAAACCATTTGGTGCTTTTAGAGGCCTTAGAATAATCCAAAGCTTGAACCGCATTGCTGATCAGAGTGTCGGGCGAATCGCCATGTTTAGGCGCAATCACTACCCCCATAGACACTGCCATAGGTATGTTTTTGTTGCCCAAACGAAGCGGCTTTGAAAATAGATAATAAAGCTGACGGATCAACTCTTTATAATGATCGGCATTTTCACTATCGACACCACTATAAATAATGCCAAATATTTTTTCTGAAAAACGTGCCACCATGCCTTGCGAGCCAACTATATTATTGAGCATACGGCCAGCTTTATAAATGGCGTCATCACCAATATCCAGCCCATGCATATCATTAATTTCTTTGATACTGTCGAGGTTCAGCAATACAACAATGCTATTCTTCTGCACATGTTTGTTAGAATAGAGCAATTCCAGAATTTTATTAAAGCTGGCGCGGTTTGGCAATTTGGTCAGCGGATCGTTATTCATAAGATCAGATAACGCATTGTCAGATTTATCTTTTTCGGCCAAAATCTTCATTTTTTCAGTCACGTCTTGAATGGTGAAGTTGAAAATTTCATGCGACTTTATCCGATTATGCCCCCCAAAAAATTTATGATTGTCAAAATATTGAACAAAGCTGGTTTTGTTCAACATCATTTCAACAATATATTCTTGCCCGCCTTTATTCTTAAACTTTTCTGTCACATATTCTGTTTTGGAAAAATCTAACGCTTTCAATTGGCTGACTTTTTCGAACAATTCCCGGCTGCCCGGAATATAATCAAATACGCTTTCATTATTCTCCACCGTCTGATGATCCATGGTGAATAATTTTTGTGCTTTGCTATTGGCGACCAAAACCCCACCCTGCAAATCAGTGATGATGATGCCATTCACACTTTCTTTGATAACCTGATTGACCAAAGCTTTGTTGTAATTGTTGCGGTTGGTTTCCTTAAATAAAATGTAAGTGCGGTATTTAATATTTTGAATAATTTGCTGCGCGCAAGACAATATCATGGCCACATACAAAATGGTCACCGGCAGCATAATCTTAGCATAGGCATGTAGAATAAAGCTCAATGCGTAGATGGCGGCAATGATCACAAAGTTAGAAACCAAAGCCAGCCCTAGCCGCTTATCATCATGTGAAAAAGTCAGTAAGATAAAAAGTGTGATGGCCAAAAACAGCATAATTAACGGCGACACTGTACTCAACAATGTATCAGCTATCAATGTCTCATAGCCCAATGCATGAATATAAACATTTGGCAGCCGACCATGCTTCGGTAGGGTATACATATCGCCCGATTGCTGAGAAATGGCGCCAACCAACAATGTTTTGCCACGGATTTCCTGCTCATCAAAATTACCCGTCACAATGTCTTTAAAAGATATGTAAGGAATGCTAAGTGGGTCGATTGAAAAATCGATATGAACCGGCTCTTCAGGTGTGTTGATACGGTTGGCCAACAGCGCACCCATGGTCGGGCGGCCACTTTCAGAAAAGGTCGGGTATTCATGCACAAGACCAGATTTTTCCATCTTAATATCAACACTACCAAGCAGCGAATATTTTGCCAACGGCTCAATCGGCAAGACTTCGTTACGCGCGAGCATTTGTTTTGAAGCGCGGGTTTTTGTCGGCAATATAACCGGGAAGGAGACATTATTGATTGCATTGCCAAATGTAACATCGTCGGCTTGGTTTGATACCGCGCTAAAATCGACATCAAAAACCACCAATTCCGGTGATACAAGCTCCAATTTGTAGAGAAATTCAGCAAAACGACTGCGCGGCCAAGGCCATGTGTTAAAATGCGAAACACTCTCTTCATCAATTTCAATAATCACTAGATTCTGTGACGCAGGGGTTTCGAACTGGTTGAATTTGTGTATGTTGGCGGTTTGATTCCAGCCCGTTATATTGGCGGTGAATGCCAGAATCGCAATGACCACGGATAACATAACCGCCGGTAATAGTTTTCTTTTTAACACTCTTCGAATCATTAGGCGCCGTTTAAGGAATATATTAAAGTATATTCCTCATTTCTACGGCACGAGGTTTAAGATATGGTTTATTTATGGTAACTAAAGGATAAACATGTGTTTTTGTGGTTAAACTTCCTCTGTGGCCTTAAATTTGTCTTTGGCCAATTTCAACCGAACACCCCAGTTTAAAACCGGCTGAGGCGGTAGCCAGTTTGGTTTGGGGCGTGCATCAATTAGTTTTTTCACATCGCTACTTTTGTTAAGCGCTTGATAGGCGATTTCTTGCCCAAACAGGTTGGCAAGCCCAACCCCACCACCATTATAGCAACCAATCGCCCAGCAATTCTTATATATTTCATCAAAAACATTGGCATTATTGGCGCTGATGCAGGTGATTCCCGACCAACTATGCGCGATAACGTCATCTGCCAAAAATGGAAAACGCACCTTCAAGCCCGCTAAATGTATGGCTTTGCGCTTTTTAAGGTCATGATCATTCAGCCGCAGCGATGACGACACTTCAACGGTATTGCGAATCATCAGCCGCTTGTCAGATGTGTAGCGCAACGTCGCCCCCATATGATTCGCCGACAGAACACCCCATTCTTGCGCTTCATTCATATGTTTTTGTTCATCATCCGTAAGCGGTCGCGTTAAGCTAGCGGTTAACAATAATGGAAAAGCCCGGTCACTCTTAATCTTCAAGCTCGGCATAAAACCATTCACCGCAATGATTAAATTATCGGCTGTAATCTCGCCATGCGCGCAACTCACAATATGCTTGTCGCCATGTTTAATTTTAACCACGGGAGTATGCTCATACAGGCTGACATTGTGCGGCAAGGCATCTATCAAACCACGGGCGAGGGCGGCTGGTTGCAACATAGCGCCACCAAAGGTTTTAACCGCCATTTTATAAAAACCTGTGCCCAATTGTGCGGCCAGATCTTGCTGATTAAAAAATTGATTCTCTAAATTAAGTTTATCCAATAACTCTATAAAGTTATTCAACTTTAATTCATTGTCGAATGTAGAGCTGGCGTAAAATTTACCACATTCATTCCAATCGCAAATGATGTTATATTTATCAACCATTTGTTTGAGATTGTCAGCGGCTTTTTTATTGAGTTCGTATTTTTGTTGGTATGATTTAAGCCCAGTGTCGGAGAGATGGCCGTCATTTAACGTCGTATCGACCAAATAACCCGAATTGCGCGCACTCGCGCCTTCACCGGCGGCATTGGCGTCAATCAATACAATCTCATCATTTGGTAAATTTTCGGCCAAGGTAAGCGCAGCAGCCAAGCCAGAATAACCAGCTCCGACAATCAGCCATTTGGCGTTAATGTCTTTTGACAATGAGGCGCGATGTACACGCTTGTTTAATATATTAAGCCAGCCGCAGCCGTTATCATTTTGGGGTAATGTTGCCATTATTTCACTCTCAAAAACTCAATCAATTCACTTGAGCTGACTATCCATCAAAGCAATTGAATTGACAAGTATAAACTTTTCCTTATGTTCTTTTTTAAAGCCGCCCCCCAACTTTCTGAGGCTAAAATGAGCGCATATACAAATAGACAATTATGGTTAGATGAATTGGCCACCACCTATAAGTTGGCTTGGCCGCTATTTTAACCCAATTATTACACACATCACTCGGTGCCACCGATGTGGTGATGATGGGCTGGTTAGGCCCTAATTATCTGGCAGCCGGCGGTACGGCTTCATCATTCTACTTTACATTTTTGGTATTGGGCATGGGTATAGTGGGTGCGGTATCGCCATTGGTGGCGCAGGCTATTGGTGCAAAAGATTTAACTGCCGTACGCCGCTCCTTACGCCAAGGCATATGGGTGGCTTTACTATTGAGCACTATATTGCTGGTTTTCTTACTGCAATCGCAAAGTATATTTGGCATGCTGGGCCAAGAGCCTAAAGCTATATCATTGGCCGGCGGATATTTAAAATATGCCAGCTGGTCATTATTTCCCATATTGATCATGGTAGCATTCCGCTCATTCTTAGCCGGGCATAATGATACCAAGATTATATTGCTCATCACCATATTGGGTTTTTTCTTAAATCTAATCGGCAATTATGCGCTGATGTTTGGCAATTGGGGTTTTCCACGCCTCGAACTTGAAGGGGCGGGCATTGCCACCAGCATCGTGCAATTTGTCTCAACCATATTGGTCATTATCTATATCACCTTCAAAAAAAGCTATAAGCATTATGAGATTTTTGTGCGGTTTTGGCGGCCAGATTGGGTGAAGTTTAAAGAAATATTACGCGTCGGCATTCCCATTGGTTTTACGGTCATGGCCGAGGTCGGATTGTTCAGCGCCGCA
>NVUS02000343.1 GCA_002402005.2 OCS116 cluster bacterium
GCGCGGTTGGCAGGGGCGACCGCGTCAATGCGCATCATCCTATCAACACCATTTATAATCACCGCCGGAATTTTATGCGCCACCAATTCATCAATAATTTTATCATCCAAAATCGATAACAATACATAACCATCCGTCAGATGGTTTTTGGAACGCTCAACCAATGTGGCGCTGGATCTTGAATCAATCAGTTGTATTTTCGGCTCAATGCCCAAATCACGGCACTCAGCATGCAGCCCCTCCATCACATCTTGCATATAATCACCCGCACCTAACGACACAGTTTCTATATCCGACAAGATGGTAATTTGCCGCGCAGTCGTGGTGGCATTAAGGTAATTAAGCTCTTTTGCGGCCAAAAATATCTTATCGCGCACACTGGTTGAAATTCCAGTCGCGCCACTTAACGCGCGTGATGCGGTGCTAATCGAAACACCGGCATGTTGCGCCACGGCTTTTAAGGTCACTTTACCTTTGGTTTTATCTACCGGCTTTTCATCCATAAACTAAAATTACCTATTTAAATTGCGAAATCAGATTGTTAATCGATTCGGGCAATGCTGGCTTGCTTAATAACATATTTTCGTCAGGCATAGCAAAAATTGCAGTCACGTAAAGGCTTTTGCCCATGCCGACTTTTGCAGATAGCTGTGGTATGGCGGTACGTGGAAAACGTAAATTTGTATTCGGCCACGCCTGAATGGCATCTGCAGTTCGATCCCCATCCATGTCCATAATCGCACTCATGCCAAATGGCATATACAAACAAACACTGCCATCAGCAATTTTCACCCGCTTTACAAGCGATAAAATCTGCTCATCCGTACGGTCAATGGCAAAGCCAGTTTCGATCATGTCAAATTCAACATCAGTGTCAATTTTATGCACTCTAAAATGCCAACCATCCTCGCCAAAGCTCTGCCATGTCTCAATCTTAATGCCGTCTTTCGGTTGCCATAGACCATAGACTAAATCTTGTTCAATACCCGATGTCTCAACCAATGCCCGCGCTTGCCACGCTTTGCCATCAAAGCTCATTGCCATGGTGGAATCAAATGCATGCCGCCCCATCTCTTCACAAGGCGCATTGTCACTGCTCACACTAAACGTAAATTCCGACGAATAAGCAAATTTTCCATATTTAGCCGCGTTGTGACGGTGAAATTTACCAGTTTGCCCGCCATTTAATAACACCACCTCACCTTTTGCCCGCCGTGCCAAAAACCCAACTGGCTGCGTGCCAACCGGTTTGGCCGGTAAATCCTGCGCCACACTCTCTTCCGCCTGCCAAAATGCATGGTCTTCAGGTACAGCCAAAGCAGCAAAGGATTTCAACGCCCAATAAGGCGAGCCCGGCGCGTTATATTGTTCAGACATTATCAAATTGGGATAGGCATAGCCAATGCTCAACACCCCATCGCGCTCGGCAATCGGCTGTTCACCCCACCACCTGAAATTGCGCAGCAAATGACCTTTCATATCACCCCACGGCATGGCCTCAACATCAGCAAAAGCTGCTGCCGACCAAAAAGCACTTTGGGCAAACCGATAAGTCATCGAACGGCCATATGGCACAGCGGCGCCATCCGCACCAAAGAAATATTGAAAATCCTGCGCAAATAACCGCGCCCGGTCGCGGTATTTTTCAGCCTCAAACGGAAAACTATTTACCGCCAATTTAGACAAAAGCAACCCATAAAAATGCATGGCAAACGGAATGTAATAATCCATCTGGTTGACCATCCCATCGGTATACCAGCCATCAGATGTATAAAAACGATCCAGCGCCGCAAAATCATCGGTCAAATGGCTTGATGAAAAAACCTGCCCAACATTTTGCAAACCGAGATTGACCAAAATTCTAAAAAACCGCCAATTGTTATCAGGCGTTGGATATTGATTGATCAGCCGCAGCCAATCGGCCAGATTATTTTGGGCAACCAGCGACAATGGTGCATAAATCTTCTCGGGTATCATTAACAAAGCAAAGCCAATCGCCGCCATTTCCACCATGCGCTGATCAGTGCCTTTCAGCGCCCCCCAATATTCACGGTTTTGGGGGTCAGTGCCGGCAGTCAAACCATTTAAATAAATGTCAAAATCAGCAAATTCACCACCACCTGCCACCAAAGGCACAATGCCCCACAGCGGGCGCGAAAAACCTTCTAACTCAGCCGCGGCAATGTCATAAATGGCCGCGCTGGTATTCAATTGCAACCGCGCCCCACCAGTGGAGTAATGCGGTCTAATTGGCGCAAACAAATCAGCCATGGCTTGCTGCATATCATGACGAGTTTTAAACGGGTTATTGTGCAAGGGGTTATTGGCAGTTAGGCGCACCACACTGGGGTCTGCATACCAACCAGATTTAGAATTCCCCATGCCATCTCCCCTTAAATCATAATCAAGACTATATAGATTGCGGTACAATGCGCAAATGAATAGCACCGGCCTGTTTCGGCGTATGCAACGAGAATAATAACCGGTAAACATCGGCATCATAATGTGGAAACGCCACATCACGCTCCACCACAAATGAAACGTCTAACCAATTGGCATCAAAAATAATCTTTAACGCCGCATCGCCATCTGCAATGATGATATAACCATCATGAATTTGCGGTTCAACACGGCATATAAGCGTCGATGTAAATTCTCGTGGCTGATCCAAAAATTCAAACGCATCAATCAATGTCACTTCACCATTTAACGCTTTGCGGTCAATGATAAATTTCCGGTTCAACCGTTTCAACTTTGCTTCATCTGGATAAACGGCGGTTAAATCAAGCTGCAATATATCCCGCGCGTCACTATGGCTATGCTGAGTTATTTGGGCTTTATAATCAGCCCCAACCGCCTGCTCACAACCGTTGACAATCGGCACAGAATGGCCGCGCGAACGGGTCGGTAAAAATTCATAACGCTTGTCGCCAAAATAACCCTTCACATAACGGCCACGCCCCAATTCACTGATCAGAGATTTGCTCTGCCAATGAATTAAAAAACTGCCAACATCATTCTGATTGTGCAACTCATAATTATGCCCACCCTTAGCCGCAACCACCAACCCATTCGGGTCATTTGGCTCAATGCGCGCAATCATCCACTCTATATCTGCAAACCAATCATGCCTATTGCCAGCGCCAGTTTGCGATCTGTGTTCAGGTTGCCAGATTAAATCGCGCAACATCCACGTAATGCGCGTAGCATGTTGGTCAGTCGGCAAATCATCACCCGCCAATTGAGTCAATTGCGGCAAGTTTAAGCGTGTCGCCAGAAACCCCAAATGCCCAGCGACAAAATTCAACTCTTCATCACTGTCAGAAAAATTTACAAAGCGATCAACACTCAATTGCGTTCGCAGTGGAAACGTAGCTATTTTACTCAATTTCACGTCGTCAAACAGATCAATCTTGCCCGCACTTCTCTCACTCAACAAATGCGCAATGGCGGTAAAATAACAAAAACCATAGCTCCAATAAGCCGGCCCTTCAGTCGAGCCACCATCCGCATCAAATGTATCAATATAAGCATGTAATGAAGGCATACCACGCGTAATAATTTGCGCCAATCTATGAGTATCTTCCTCTAAATATAATGCAGCACCCACAATGCCGCAAATGCACACAGCCGCCCAATTGCTCACCTGATGCCCAGCTTGCCTAGCCATCCAATGATGGTCTTGGCTCAAAAACGGCGTAATGCATCTTTGGTCAATTTCAGCTTTTATTCGTGCTTTCAATTCCTCAGATAATACGTCACCCAGCAAATAACTTGTTTCCGCCAATTCAAACGCGGTCATCGCAGCGCTTAAATCTACCACCGGTTTATCAGTATTTAAATCTCCCGATGGGCAGTGCGCTGGCCAAGCCCAACTCGGCTCATCCAATATCGCAAAAATCAGTTTTTTGAGTTGCACCAAGTGGTTTCTGTCAGCAGACAAGCCCGTACTCAACGCCATTTGCCCCAACATTTGCCGGCGTCTAATCTGCGGCGTTTCATAAGGCAAACGCTCATCACTAATTTGATAATCCATAAACAATTCAGCGCTTAACGAGGGTATTTCATCATGCGCAGCCAAAGCGCCCTGCTCTATCAACGCCACTGCCGCATTTTTATGAATGCCATGATTTAAGTTTTGCCACGCGCTTTGGTCACTAAACTTAGGAAAAGGCACAAAGCCATCAGCCCGGCCTAAAACCGCCGATATTTTTGCAACATCAATCTCTATAGAGAATTTCTGCATCACCATTCCATCATTAAAAACCATTCGCCCAATAGAAACAGAGCATGTCATCAGTTTTCTAAATTGTCAACTATTATTGCAAACATTATTATTTGCGCAAATATTACATTTTGCGCAAACTAACTTGACAGGCCTTTATAGGTCTGGTTTACTCAAATCAATTATTAGGGGAATTGAATGACGTTTACAGCCAAAGATAAGCCTACAGCCAAAGCCAGCATGGCCTTAAACAACGCCATAGCCGCGGTTAAAAAGAACATCACAAAAATGCAAGGGCGCTACCCCCGCATTGGCGAAGATAGTGGCATTGCCTATGAATATTGTGCGGGTGATGATTGGGTCGAAGGCTTTTGGCCGGGGCAATTGTGGCTCTCCTACCAAGTTTCAAACGACGCTACATTTAAAGACGCCGGCACCGCCATGCGCGCCTATTTCACCGCCCGCCACAGCCGGGCGAAAGGCCACATTCACGATTTCGGCTTCATGTATTCGCTCAGCGCCGTCGCCGATTACAAATTAACCGGCAACGAGGCAATGGCCGATGTGGCAGTAGAGGCTGCCGAAGTGTTGCGCCAGCGTTTCAACCCAAAAGGCCAATATATCCAAGCGTGGAA
>NVUS02000344.1 GCA_002402005.2 OCS116 cluster bacterium
GTGCCGCATGGTAGCCGCAAAGACATTCGTAACGCGGTGCAGGCTGCGGTTAAGGCCAAAGGTTGGGCCGGAACGACTGCGCATTTAAAGGCGCAAATTCTTTATTATATTGCTGAGAATTTGGACATTCGGAAAGCCGAATTTGCCAATCGTATCGCCAGCGTAACGAATTGCAGTGCTGCCGATGCCAAAGCCGAAGTTGAGCAGAGCGTTTCGCGTTTGTTTACCTATGCGGCATGGGCAGATAAATATGATGGCAAAGTGCACAACCCGCCAACCCGCGCGGTGGCGATTGCGATGAATGAAGCCATTGGTGTGGTTGGCATTAGCTGCCCGAATGAAAGCCCGTTATTGAGTTTTATCTCATTGGTTGCGCCAGCCATTGCCATGGGCAATACGGTGGTGGCGATTGCCTCTGAAACTGCGCCGCTTTTGGCGACCGATTTCTACCAAATTTTGGAAACATCTGATTTGCCGGGTGGGGTTTTGAACATCATCACTGGGCCGAAAGATGAATTGACTAAGACCTTGGCTGAACATGATGAGGTGGATGCCATTTGGTATTTTGGTGGCAATGAAGGTTGCACCATGGTTAAGGCCGCGAGTGTGCACAATCTTAAGCAGGTTTGGACCAATGAGGGCAAAGCCTATCCATGGGCGGATGCTAATATTGCTGAGGGTGAGACATTTTTGCGCAAAGCAACACAAGTTAAAAACATCTGGGTTCCATACGGTGTTTAGGAAAGAAAAAAATGAAATATTTACCTCAAGAAATTATTCGTAAAAAGCGCGATGGCGGTACTTTGTCTGATGATGAAATTGCTGATTTTATCGCGGGCATTAAGACTGGCGAGACCACCGATGTGCAGGTGGCGGGTTTTACTATGTCAGTGTTTTTTAACGATTTAAGCACTGACGAAAGAGTGGCTTTGACCTTGGCGTTGCGCGACAGTGGCGACACGATGGACTGGTCGGACATGGCGCTTGATGGGCCGGTTTTGGATAAACATTCTACCGGCGGCATTGGCGATAATGTTAGCTTGATGCTGGCGCCTATTTTGGCAGTGTGTGGTGCTTATGTGCCGATGATTTCTGGCCGTGGGCTTGGGCATACCGGTGGTACGTTGGACAAATTGGATAGCATTCCGGGTTATGACACTGTGCCAGATCCGGTTGATTTTAGACGCATTGTGAAAAGTGTGGGTTGTGCGGTGATTGGCCAAACGCCGAATATGGTGCCGGCCGATAAAAAAATGTATGGCATCCGTGATGTGACGGCTTCGGTTGAGGCTGATGCGCTGATCACTCCGTCTATATTATCTAAAAAACTAGCCTCGGGGCTTGATGGTTTGATATTGGATGTCAAGACCGGCTCGGGCGCGTTTATGGACACGATTGAAAAATCTGAAAGCCTTGCCAATAGCTTGCTGGTGGTGGCGCGCCAAGCTGGTTTGCCGACATCGGCAATCATTACGGATATGAATCAACCCTTGGCATCTGCGGTTGGTAACGCGGTTGAAGTTAAGAATGCGGTTGATTTTCTGACTGGCAAACATATCGACCCACGGCTTTATGATGTGACGGTGGCGCTTTGTGCTGAAATGTTGATTTTGGGCAGTATGGAAACTGAGCAAAAAGCTGCTGAGCAGAAAGTTAAGGACGCATTGTCATCGGGCAAAGCGGCCGAAGTGTTTGGCCGCATGTGTGCCGAGCTAAAAGGCCCGAAAGATTTTATCGAGAATATGGATAAATATTTGGAGTTTGCGCCGGTGGTGATGGACATTGTTGCACCAAAATCTGGTTTTGTGGCTGATATCAATACGCGTAATATTGGTCTTGCGGCGATACGTTTGGGTGCGGGGCGTACTGACCCATCGGCACCGATTGATTATGGTGTGGGTTTTGAAGCTTGTTTGCCAATTGGCGCGAAAGTTGAGGCCGGCGAGCCGATTGCGCGGGTGATTGCCCGTTCTGAAGATGCTGCCAATATGGCCACTGAGCTGATGCAAAAAGCCTATGACATTGGTGATAGTTTTACCGAAGACAAATTAATTTACAAAATATTGAACGACAAACCGATCTAGACAGAGGTGACGATATGGCACGGGTATTTTTATTGATATTGGATAGTTTTGGGGTTGGTGGCGCGGCGGATGCTGACAAGTTTGGCGATGTGGGATCGAATACATTTTTGCACATAGCTCAGCAATGTGCGGCGGGCAAAGCCGATAGATATGGCGTGCGCTCTGGACCGTTAGAATTGCCCAATTTGGCGGCGCTTGGCCTTGGTTTGGCGGGGTATGAATCGACCGGAATATTGGCGCCAAATTTTATTGAAGACCAAAGAATCATCGGTAAATATGGTTATGCCATCGAGCAATCTAACGGCAAAGACACACCGACAGGCCATTGGGAAATTGGCGGGTTTAAAGTTGATATTGATTGGGGTTATTTTCCAACCACTATACCGTGTTTTCCGGATGATTTGATTGAAGAATTTTGCAAACGTGCCAAAATACCTGGCATTTTGGGCAATAAACATGCCTCTGGCGTGCCGGTGATTAAAGAGCTGGGCGAAGAGAGCATCAAAACCGGTAAGCCGATTGTATATACCTCGGTTGATAGTGTATTCCAGATCGCGGTGCATGAAGAGCATTTTGGCCTTGAGCGGCTTTATGAAATTTGCCAAATCGCCTTTGAACTGACCGCGCCGATGAATATTGGGCGGGTGATTGCGCGGCCGTTTATTGGCAATGATGCGTCTGATTTTGCCCGCACTGGCAACCGCCATGATTATGCCATCGAGCCAACACATGATACGATATTAGACCGTGCCAAAGCGGCCGGTCGGCAGGTGATTGCCGTGGGTAAAATATCTGACATTTATGCGGGCAGGGGCGTGACCCATTCGATCCGTGCGCATTTAAATGACAATATTTTCAACGCGACATTAGAGGCCGAAGCCATGGCCAAAGATGGTGATTTTATCATGGCAAATTTTGTTGATTTTGACATGCTGTTCGGCCATCCGCGCGACGTACCCGGCTATGCCAATGCGCTCGAAGAATTTGACAAACGACTGCCGGAATTATATGCCAAAATGAATGATGATGACATCATTATTCTTACTGCCGACCATGGCAATGACCCGACTTGGACTGGCAATGACCATACACGCGAACATGTGCCTGTATTGGTTTATGGCAAGACGCTTGAAGCGGGTTCTATCGGTGCGCGGCAGAGCTTTTGTGACATTGGTGAAAGTGTGATTAGTGCGCTTGATTTGCCGCATACGGGTGGCATTGGTAAGAGCTTTTTGTAATTGCAGATTAGCCGGGAGCGCCTTGGATGTCACAGCTCAATCTGTTCATGAAATGCGTTTGTGCCGCTAATGATGATGTCGGCATAGGCTTGTGGGTTGTCGCGCTTTAAATATTCATTTTCTGCGGCAATCCAATCCATCCACATTTGAGTGATTTGTTCGATGCTGTTGCCATTGTCTTTATCGCGCGCTAGGCCGCGGGTTAGGCAGATGTCGGTTGGGGTGTCGACATATATGCCGAAGCTTAGATAGGGGCGGAATTCTTGGCGTAGGGCGCTGACGCCTTCGATGATCATGATAGGGGTGACGAGTTGGTTGATGACTGGTTTGGGATGATGGTCTGCCCACCATTTGCTGCATTGGTAATTTAGCAGTTTCGAACCCGAAATGATGGGGGTGAATACGGCGTCGATGAGTTTTTGCTGCCATTCGAACAGCACTTCATGACTGGCGAAATCATCGGTGTGAACCAGTGTGGCGTTTAGTTTTTGGGCCAATAATTTTGCCAAGGTGGATTTGCCGCTGCCGCCATGGCCATCTATGCCAATGAATTTTACATGGCCAACTTTGGCGGGTTTGGTGGTCAGCAAGTTGGCAATATTCATATGGCATCTGACAATAGAATTTTTAGGCCGGCAAAGCCAAACACTGCGGCGAATGCGCCTTCGAACCAGCGTTTGAGTTTTTTGTAAACGCTGACCACTTTGGGGATGGAGAAGATGATGGCGTAGATATGCATGACCAATGCGGTCTGTACTGCCATAGAGATGACCACAATGGTTAAATCCCACGCGCTGGCATCGGCCGGCACGCCAATGGCGTATAAGGCGCTGAAAAATAATATTGCTTTGGGGTTGGTAATGTGCAGGGCGAGGCCTTTAAAATAGGTGGCTTTGAGTGATGTGGTTTTTATTTTTGTGGCTTTGGCTGTGCTGGGTTTTAAGGCGGAGCGTAGGCTTTTATAAGCCAAATAAAGCAGATATGCTGAGCCTAGATAGCGAAAAATTTCGACAAATATTACATTGGCTGCCATCAGCGCGCCGAGGCCAAGAGCGGCAGAGACATTCCATACCAGTGAGCCAGTGCTGATGCCGGTTGCCAATATCAGGCCATGTTTGCGGCTTTGGCTCATAGAGGTTGCCGAGACTGCCAAAGTGGCTGGGCCGGGGCTGGCCACGGCAATGAGGGCAAAACCCAGAATGAGAAAGAGGTTAAGTTCGCTATGCATATTTTGCTCCTAAAACAGCTAGAAACTTAACCTAATCCAAGCTTAATCTTTTGTCCATTTAAACAGAACTAATGTCAGGCCAAAGCAGGCAATTGTCCAAACGCTCATCAGACCCAAGGCATAGCTAATGTCGCTTAGTGCTGCGCCTTTATAGGTGATGTCGCGCATTGCTGCGGCAAACGGGCCGAGCGGAAATAGGTTGGCAATTGTTTTGACAATTTCTGGAAAACCGCCTTGTGGAATGTACAGATCTGACGCGAATGTGGCGGGGTAGAATAGCAGGTTTGCGATGCCGGTGACCATGCCAACCGCCATGATGCGTGATGAGATGAGCAGGGCTAGCGACAAAAATGTCAGTGCGCCGAGGCTGATGAGCAGGGTCAATTTGCCGATGAGTGCCAGATTAAAAACCCCATCCATGCCATAGACTTTATCGGCAACTATTAAAAATACAAAGCTGAAAGCTAGCAAGATTAAGAAACGTGTGCTGGTGAAGGCGGCGATGAATTTCCATTTTTGTAGTGGGTAAAGGTGGTAGGCTTTGAATGCACCTTTGGCGCGTTGCTCGACTAGGAATGTGCAGAAACCGAACAGGCTGGTTGAGATTAAAATCATGCCAATTAAGCCGGGGATGAGATATTGGCCATATTTAAAACCTTGCATAATTTCGGCTTCGCCATCTTCAACCACATTCAAGACAAAATCCCATTTTTCATAGTCAATCTCTTGCATGCTGTTGACCAACATGAGCGGATAGATGCTGTTAAAGCTGCTGAGCGGCGCGTCTTTTTGCACCAGAATGCGCACTTTTTGCGTGGCATCTGCGGGTATGGTGACCACCACGCCCTTTTCATTTGCCATATTTGTTTCGGTGGCGGTTTGAATATTAAAAATAATGCCTTGTGAATGGCCGAGGATGTTTTGCATATCCTCCATATATTTTTCTGCACGGGGGCCATTGCCGGCCACTTTTACATCGATTTTTGTCGGGCCATTGTCGCCACCAAATGCCAACATAAGTAGGAATAACAACAATACAGGGAATAAAAAGGTGAAGAATAGCGCAAAGCTATTGCGAAAATATGATTTTAAATCGATGGCGGCGAGTTGAAGGAATAAAGACATGGGTTTAACCTGCATAAGATGTTGAAATTTTTAGGATATCGGCACTATTTGTTTGTGCAAAAGAATAGGATTTGAGGCCATATTGTTTGACCAAGGCTAGAAAATCCGCTTCCATTTCGGCGCTGCCAAAAATGTCTATTTGGCCATTTTGGCGAAAATGCTGCTTAACATGTGCAATATTGTCAATTGCGGTCTCGATAGTCGGGTCATCATTTTGATCTCCTGTAAAAATCTGCGCATGATAAGCGCCAATAATCTGATTGATGAAATCGTCTCTGGTTTCGTGATAGGCTTTTGTGCCGGCATAAATGGTCATCACCTCATCGCAAATATCCAACTCATAAGGGTGGTGGGTGACGATGATGATAGAACAACCTTGTTCGGCCACCATATATTTGAGCAGGGCGATCAGCTTTTCGGCCATGGTTTTATCCAAAGCTGAGCTTGGCTCATCTAAGGTGATGAGTTTGGGCATATGGGCTAACGCCATGAATAGGCTAACCCGTTGTTTTTGGCCGCCGGATAATTTGTCTAAGCGTTTGCTGGAAATTTCGGCCAGTGCCAAATCATCATATATGCGTTTGGATTGTGTGCCATAAAGTGCTTTGTGCAGGCTAACCATTTCGGACACTTTGACCATTTCGGAAAAGGCGAACACTTGCAATTGGCTACCTAGATTTTTGCGGTTCTTCATGCTACTGAAAAACTCTTTTTGCGTCACACCGTCTATTGTGATGTCGGCTTTAGATGTATTTTTGAGCCCCAAAACGGCTTCGACAAAGGTGGTTTTGCCACTGCCATTTGGGCCGATAATGCCGGTGATTTTGCCGCGACTTATATTGATATTGTCAAAGGAAAAGGCTGTGCCATCTTCGAACGATAGCGCCAATTGTTTGACTTGAATGATATGTTGTTGGCTCATAAAGCCTCCCTGTTTAAGATTGAGTTGAATTTGACTGATATGGAGGTGAGCCACAAGCAGGACTACGCCAAACGTGGTTTTTGTTCGCGAAAATGTCATAATAAGTTGATTTGCAATTTGGCGATGCGCGAAATAGGCTGGTGGCAACATGAGGGTTTGCATGATGAAACAAATATTTATAGTTTTGGCATTTTTGGGCGTGGCTTTTCAGGCGTCGGCCGCAGAAATTGACCAGAAAGCCAATTTAGAATGGGCGGAAAATAGCTATTGGCAATCGGAATGGCCCAAAACTGATTTTTCCAAAGCCAGTTTGAACTTGCGCGAGATATTGTCGGGCGGTGTGCCCAAAGATGGCATAAGGTCGGTTGATGACCCGCAATTTAAACCGGTGAGTGATGAGACTGACATTGCCGAGACTGAGCCGGTTGTCACTGTATTGATCAATGGCAAAGGCCGGGCTTATCCGCTGCGTTATTTGATGTTTCATGAGATTGTGAATGATACGTTTGAGAGTAAACCTATTTCGGTAACCTTCTGCCCATTGTGCAATAGCAGTGTAGTATTTGAACGGGTATTGGATGGCAAAACTGTTGAATTTGGCACGACTGGAAAATTGCACAATAGTGATTTGGTGATGTATGACCGCCTGACCGAAACCTGGTGGCAGCAATATAATGGTACGGGCATTGTGGGTGAGCTGGTGGGCAAAAAACTCAAAGTTGTTGCCTCGCGGCTAGAAAGCTTGCACTTGTTTAAGCAGCGTTTTCCTGAGGGTGACATAATGGTTGCGCCGGCGCGTTTGCTTGGCCGCTATGGGCAAAATCCTTATGATCGTTATGATAGCAGCCTGAGCCCGTTTTTATATACTGGTGACTATGACGGCAAAATACCGGCGTTGGCGCGTGTGGTGGTGGTGGGTGATGCAGCCTATGCCTTAAGTTACATTAGCGAGGTGCAGACATTAGATATTGGCGACATGCGCATCACGTGGCAAGCGGGGCAAAATTCGGCATTGGACAACCGCACGATTTCGCGCGGTAAAGACGTTGGCAATATAGTGGTGCAACAAATGCGTGATGGTGATTGGGTTGACCTGCCTTATATGGTGAGTTTTGCGTTTGCTTATAAAGCTTTCAACCCGGATAGGGCGATTGTCACGGAGTGACTAATCTTCCTCGATATATATAGTCGGCACGCTGAAATTGGTTTGATAAATGCGCACACCCATATAATAGATTTTGGCTTTCCATTTGGGCATGCCGAGGGCGCGTAAGGCGATGTAAAATTCGACATCAATATCGCGCTGGCCGATGGCGCGTTTTTTTAAGCTGCCTTGCTCGATATAATAGCCATCTTTGCACATTTTATCATGCACCAATACGGCTTTTAAATGCGCCCATCTGGGGGCGAGCGGCCGCATGAAGCGCATTAGGCGTGGTAGAGTGAGGCCATCGGTGCACATGCCGCGATCTATATAAACTGATTTGCCGCTATTTTTACGGCCAATGTCATAGCGAAAGCCTTCAATAATGGTCGCAGTGCGGCCATCTGTCGATAGGGTGA
>NVUS02000345.1 GCA_002402005.2 OCS116 cluster bacterium
CGAGCTGCCAAAAATGCTGATGTGCGTCTAGACGTTTCATAATTTCCCTCTTTATTTTGTATATTGATAGCATTGGTATGGCAGCGTGTCTAATGCAGAAATATGGCACTGATGGTCGAGTTGACAGGCCTAGACCTTGGTCTTAAGCTGTTGCTGAGCTTATTATTCCAATGAGGGGGAATGATCGTGACCTTAAAACCTACAAATATTATAAAAACCATATGCTTATCGGCAGCAATGATGTTGATGGGCTCGGCAAGTTTGGCCGAAAACCTGATAAAAAATAACGCGTTTGATACGAATTTGGACAGTTGGTGGGGCACTGGCAATGTAACGCCGGCGCTGATTGACGGGCAATTATGTGTGAATGTGCCGGCAAGAACCAACAATCCTTGGGATGTGATTGTTGGGATAAACGACATGGCATTGGTGAAGGGTGAAAAATACGGTTTTAGATTTGAGGCCAAAGGCACGCCGGGTGGCAACATTCGCGCCTTGGTGCAAATGCCGGTTGACCCATGGACTGCTTATGCGACCGTGACCAAGCCGGCCACGCCTGAGGGTGATAAATTTAACGCCACTTTCAAATCGATTGTCGATATGAAAGACGCACAGATTGTATTTCAGATTGGTGGTTCTAAAACCGCATGGCAATTTTGTTTGGATAATGTTGAGTTGAATTCGGGCACGGATATAACTCAGTATAAGGCCAAAACTGCGACCAATGTGCGCATTAACCAAGTGGGTTATTTGCCCGATGGCCCGAAGCGCGCCAATTTGGTGTTGGATAAATTTGCGCCACAAAAATGGTTTTTAATCGATGCTGCGGGTGGTGAAATTGCCAATGGGTATAGCAAAAATATGGGCGTTGACCCAAGTGCGGGTGATGATAAAATTCATCTGATAGATTTTAGTGATGTGAGCGCTACGGGTGATGATTTTAAGATTGTGGTGCGCAATAAAAAGGGCGACGATTGGGTTTCTGACCCGTTCTCGATCCGTGCTGATTTGTATAAAGACCTGTTTGGCGATGCTTTGTCTTATTTCTACCCGGTGCGCAGTGGTATTGAGATTGATGGCAAATTGGCAGGGGTAAAATATGCCCGGCCGGCTGGCCATGTGGGCATTGCGCCCAATAGCGGCGATACATCTGTCGGTTGCCAAACTGCCGAATTTAGCCAAACCGTTTATGCTGAACCGTGGACTTGTGACTATAAATTGGACGTAACGGGTGGTTGGTATGATGCTGGTGACCACGGCAAATATGTGGTCAATGGAGGCATATCTGTTGCGCAATTGTTGGCAAGTTTTGAACGGGCGATTGCACCTACAGGTGGTGTGCCGGCTGGTTATGCCGATGGTTCGATGGCCATACCCGAAAGCCAAAATGGCATTCCGGATATTTTGGACGAGGCGAAGTGGGAACTTGATTTCATGCTGAGAATGGTTGTGCCTGATGGCAAGCCGCATGCGGGTTTGGTGCATCATAAAATACATGACAGCACGTGGACTGGTTTGCCATTAATGCCGCATTTGGATGATAGAGTGCGTGAATTGCACAGGCCATCAACTGCCGCAACATTGAATTTGGCTGCTGTGGCGGCGCAAGCCTCTCGCTTATTCATGGCTTATGACGAGGTATATGCGGCTAAGTTAGAGCAAGCTGCAAAAGCCGCTTATGCTGCGGCCAAGGCCACGCCTGACCTGTTTGCACCGGCTGAAGATGGCAATAGTGGAGGTGGCCCTTATAATGATAGTGAGCTTAGTGATGAGTTTTTCTGGGCTTCCGTTGAGTTATTTTTAACCACCAATGAAGATGTCTATAAAGCTGACTTTATGGCATCTGAACATTGGACGGCGCCTCAAGCTAAGCATTATGCCTTTGATTGGGGCAGCACCGATATGTTGGCTAGGCTCAGCCTAAGCCATAGCTTGCTGGAAATGGAAGCCGACATTCAGGCGCAAAACAAAGCGTTTATTGTGGCGCAAGCTGATAAATATTTGGACATTCAAGCCGAGCAAATTTTTGGTATGCCGTATGACCCACCTAAGGGTGTTTATGACTGGGGCAGCACGCATTTAATCATTCAGAATGCGATTGTGATGGCGTCGGCTTATGAAATGACTAGCCATAAAAAATACCGTGACGGGGCGCTTGAGGCGATGGATTATATTTTTGGCCGCAATGCGCTGAATAACAGCTATGTGACGGGCTATGGTAGCCATTATTCGCAGAACCAACATTCGCGTTGGTTCTCGGCACAGTTAAATGCTGACTTGCCGCACCCGCCCAAAGGTAGTTTATCGGGTGGGCCGAATAGCTCTATCCAAGACCCGGTGGTGCAGAACCTATTTGGTGATGCCGGATGCCCGGGGCAGACCTGTTATATTGATGACATTGAGAGCTGATCGACCAATGAAATTACCATCAATTGGAATGCGGCTTTGGTGCAGATGGCAGCATTTTTGGCTGATCAATAATGTGAAGATTAAGTAAAGTCTGTTATATGACGGGTTGGCACCTAGGAAAAGCCGGCAGTTCAAAAACAATTGAATAAATAAAATACAAGATTTTGAATTTTATTCGTCAAATTGCATCAGTTCGACAGGGGCGCCATTGTGCAATATCATTGCAACTTTTATGCCTTTTGAGGGAATGCTTGGTTCTCCCATGAGCTGCTTGCCTTTTATCGCTTCGCGCAAGTTTGGTACGACAAAGGCGGGGTGCGGTACTTTTTGAATGAGTGGGTCGATGATGCTGTCCTTGTCAAAATACATCCATTCGACGCCATAAGGGCTGGTATCGAAGCCCGAAACCCACATGCCCAAATGGGGGATGTGGCGCATGTTGGGTAGTTTTTTAGCGCTGGGAATGCCCATATGGTGATATGTCCAGCCCCATTGATCGGTACATTGTGCTAGGTCGGATTCTGTTCTTTTATAGCCCGTCATGTTTATATTCCTTAATGATTTCATTGATAGTGTGGCGCGATATTGCCGATAGTTTTTGATTGGTGGTTTTATAATAAGCCAAGGCAACCAACGAAACG
>NVUS02000346.1 GCA_002402005.2 OCS116 cluster bacterium
CATTAGCCACACCGCGCTTTACAGACATTATAAAAATAAAGATGCAGTTTTACTACAAGTGGCAACCAAAGGTTTTACGCAGCTTATGTTGCAAATGGCCGAAGGGCTCAAAGCGCAAGATAAAGACAGCGCGGCGCAATTGAGTGATGCGGCGCTGGCTTATATAGAATTTGCTCTAGAACATGCTGAGATTTACCGCTTGATGAGTGGTGACTTTGCGCAAAATTCATCGGCCAACGTTGAATTGTCCGGCCTTTCGAGCCAAATGTTTGAGATTTTGAAAATGATTATTTTAAAAGGCCAAGCTGAGGGTGTGTTTAAGGGTGATGATGCGGAATCTGCTGGGTTTGCTTTGTGGTCTTTGTTGCACGGATATGTTGAATTGACGTTGCGCGGTGGGGCGCGGGATGATGCAGAGGCGGCGGTTGGGCTGTTGATTTCGGCGTTGATTGTGTGAGATTTTTTGGGTGTTGGTGGGAGTGCGAACGCGCATATGCTGCCTAAAGACAGTTGGTTGGTAGTTAATGCTCTGGAAGTTTGCATTTTTGTTTAGCACTGCACCCCAAGGGCACTTTGTCGCTTCGCTCGGGCGCGCTCGTTCGCTCCGCTCTCTAGCTTAAGCCACTCAGCCGCTGGTCGGGGGTGAATTCACCACTCCAATCAACTACATTACGCTTAGTGAGCTGGAAGTTGGCGAAGCACTGAGCTTTGGTGCCACGCTGCAAATTTGGAATTTGGAATTTGGTGCTTGGTGCTTGGTGCATTACTGCTTATCATGGAAAAAGGGTTCGAAGCCGGTAGGCTGAGACAAGCGCGACTGCGCGTCGCCGTTAGGCGTGGCTAGAGAGCGGAGCGAACGCACGCAGTGCTAACAGAGAGAAGGCCGACAGGCCGCCCGAACCAAAAAACTCATTAAATAAAAAGGCTCCCGAAGGAGCCTAGTTATTTAATGTTTAGCAAGCTTTCCCCAGACAGCTTTTAAGCGTCTGTCACGGCCGCAGCCGCCACGGTAATATTTGTAGCGTATTGGGTTTTTCTTGTAGTAATTTTGGTGATATTCTTCGGCAGGGTAAAAAGATACATAATTGGTTATGTTGATTTTAAAGCCGCCATTGCCTTTGGCTAATTTTTTAAACGCGGTTTGGCTGGCTAATGCAGCTTGGCGTTCTTCGTTGTTTTTGGTCCAAATGGCAGTGGTATATTGGTGGCCTTTGTCACAGAATTGGCCTCTTGCGTCGAACGGGTCGATGTTCACCCAATAGGTTTTGAGCAAAGTGGCGTAGGAAATGACATTGGGGTCATAAGTGATTTGAATGGCTTCGACATGCTGGGTGCTGCCGGATGACACTTGGCTATAATTGGCGGTGCTTTTTTTGCCAGCGGCATAGCCGGATGTGGTGGCTTTGACGCCTTTTAACTTGTCGAACGGGCCTTCCATGCACCAGAAGCAACCACCGGCAAATACTGCTTTGGCGGTGGCAGCTTGCGGGGCTGAGACCATGAATGCGCTCATGATTAAGCTCATTGCTAACGCGGGAATGAATTTTTTCATATGTTTTCCTTACAGAATTTTGAGCTTAAGCGGCTTTGAAAATGATTGAAGCTGAATTTAGGCAATAGCGCAGGCCGGTTGGCTCTGGACCATCGTTAAATACATGGCCTTGATGGCCGCCACAGCGGGCGCAATGCACTTCGGTGCGTGGCCAAATGAGTTTAAAATCACGTTCGGTTTCGACATAGGCTTTGCTAATCGGTTGCCAGAAACTTGGCCAGCCGGTGCCACTTTCGAATTTATGTTCGGAGCTATAGGCGGCCAAATCACACCCAGCACAATGATAAGTGCCACGTTGTTTGTTTTTTTCCATGCTATTGCTATACGGGCGTTCGGTATCGGCATTGCGCATGATGTTATATTGCGCATTGTTTAAGCGTTTGCGCCATTGTTTGTCGCTCAACTGCCATTTGTTAAAATCTTTCAGGCCACTATTGCCTTTGGCGTGAACAAAAAGCGGGGTAGCGGCCAAGGCGGCGCTGGCTAAAAATGTACTGCGGATAAAATTACGTCTATTCATGGCATTTGTCCTCGTTCAATTTGATTGAGTTTATAGTATTTGCCATGGCTGTGTTTAGCAACTCACATATAATAACAAGTCTGTGAGGGGAGTGAGAGAAATTAAAAAACCCTAACCAAACAAATGATTAGGGTTTATATTCTGTGTTGTTTATTTAAATTCAGCCTTTGGGCGCGACGGCCAAAACCGCGTCACTCACACGATCTTGATATTTTTCGAAATTATCGCGGAACATTTTGGCCAAAGCTTTGGCTTGTTGATCATAAGCCGCTTTGTCAGCCCATGTATCACGCGGGGTGAGCAATTTAGCATCAACATTATCCACTTGGATTGGCACTTCAAGACCGAAATTTTCGTCAATGCGCATGTCGGCATCATCCAAGTTGCCGCTTAACGCAGCGTCTAGTAATGCCCGGGTGGCTTTAATTGGCATGCGATTGCCTGTGCCATACGCGCCGCCAGTCCAACCGGTGTTGACCAACCAACATTTTACATCATGTTGTTTGATCAGCTTTTGCAGCAGATTGCCATAATCGCTGGGATGGCGAGACATAAAAGGTGCACCGAAACAGGCGGAGAAGGTTGCCTGAGGTTCGGTGACACCTTTTTCAGTGCCAGCCACTTTGGCTGTATAACCAGATAAGAAGTGATACATGGCTTGCTCTGGGGAGAGGCGTGATAAAGGTGGCAAAACGCCAAACGCATCGGCGGTTAGCATGATGATGTTTTTCGGCATGCCGGCTGTGCCGCTTTCATTGGCATTGGGAATGGCGGACAGCGGATAGGCTGAACGGGTATTCTCGGTCAATGAACCGTCATCTAAATCTAGCTCGCGGGTGATGGGGTCCATCACTACATTTTCGAGCACCGTGGCAAAAGCTTGCGTGGTGGCGAAAATTTCGGGCTCAGCTTCTTCTGATAAGCGGATCACTTTGGCGTAACAGCCGCCTTCAAAGTTAAAGATGCCATTTTCTGACCAGCCATGCTCGTCATCGCCAACCAAAATACGGTCGGGATTGGCGCTTAATGTGGTTTTGCCGGTGCCGGATAGACCAAAGAATATAGCGCTGCCTTCATCACCAATATTGGCGCTGCAATGCATCGGCATAATGCCTTTGGCGGGTAGTAAAAAGTTCAGCATAGAGAAAACGCTTTTTTTGGTTTCGCCAGCATAGCTTGTGCCACCAATCAGCACAATTTTACGGGTGAAATCACAGGCGATAACCGTTTCGGTTTCGCAGCCATGACGTTCGGGATCTGCCACAAAACTTGGCAGATTTATAATGGTCATTTCGGCTTCGAAATTTTCAAGCTGCTCGGCTGTGCCTTGGCGCAGGAGATGTTGGATGAAAAGCGCGTGCCACGCATATTCCGTAAAGATGCGCGTGGGGAGTGTGTTTTGCGGGTCAGCACCGCCAAATAAATCCTGGATAAAGAGGGTTTTGCCCCCATTTTCTGTAGATGAGCCATGGTTTAAAAAATCCTGATAAAGAGTGTCAAATTGTGCTGGTGTCATTGATTTATTGGCGTCCCACCAAACCGTATCTTCGGTTGTGGCATCGCGCACGATAAATTTGTCTGAAGCACTACGGCCAGTGTGTTTGCCAGTTTGCACAACCAACGCACCGCCTTTGGCAATTTCGCCTTCGCCAAGTTCAATAGCCATTTGAAACAATTCGGCAGCCGTATTGTTTATATGCACATGTTTGAGGTTTTTAAATCCTGTCGTCTCTTCCAAATGGTCGTGACGATACCCTTCTAGGATGTTCATATCCTGTCTCCTTTAATGAAATGGCGCTTAGCCATCCATTTTAAAGATCGGCCCTTAACCAATCAATTTACGCCCATAGGCAATATGATAAAAAAATAATACCAATTTTAACAAATTAAGAATTGGTATTACACATATATTGCCCGTTAAATTTCTCCCGCCCAGGAGAAAATGCCTTATCTACCATACTACTGCTAGGCAAAACACAAGTTACCATTAGGACAAGTGAGAAAAAAGTGCAAACCTAAAATGCCGCGAATGGTATTATATTGTGGGTATGATTTTACTGAAACGTTGCAGTAAACAAAATGAGTATAAATGAGCAAAAGATAGGCTTAAATGTTCGGCTTGCATAAGTTGCCTTATTTTGTTCAATTTTTGCGGTTATTGACTTATACTGATTTAAAATTAAGAGGAAAATATGCCAAAAATTGCACTCGTTGACGACGATATGAACATCATCACATCTGTATCCATCGCGCTAGAAGCCGAAGGTTTTGAGGTGGCTACATATAATAATGGCGCTGATGCGTTAGAAGGTTTTGCGCATAACAAACCTGACATTGCGATATTTGACATTAAAATGCCGCGCATGGATGGTATGGAATTGTTGCGCCGGGTGCGCCAGAATGATCAATTTCCAGTGATCTTCCTGACCTCTAAAGACGATGAAATTGATGAATTGTTTGGGCTTAAAATGGGCGCGGATGATTATATCACCAAGCCATTCTCGCATCGTTTGGTGATTGAGCGGATTAAAACCATTATGCGCCGCACCGCCGCGCGTGAAGTGAGTAAAACTGGCACGGATTTGGTCGAGGCGAGCGAAAATATTTTAGAACAGGGCCCATTGCGTATGGACCGTGAACGCCATGAAGTGTTGTGGGATGAAAAACAAGTGGTTCTGACTGTAACAGAATTTTTGATTTTGGAATCACTGGCATTGCGCCCCGGCATTGTGAAAAGCCGCGATAGCTTAATGGACGCTGCGTATGACGAGCAGATTTATGTTGATGACCGCACTATAGATAGCCATATAAAACGTTTGCGCAAAAAATTCAAAATGGTTGATGATGATTTTGACAATATCGAAACCCTTTATGGTGTGGGCTACCGCTATAAAACTGGATCTTAATGGTGGCTGATGACGCTGAAAATTCGCATGTGGAAACCTCAAGGCCGACTTTAAAATCGGTCTTGTTTGGGTTTTCATCACGGGATTTTCGCAAGTTTAGAATTTTTGGTTTTGGCTCTATTTATGGCCGCATCATTGTGATGAATGTGCTGGCTTTGGTGGTTTTGCTATCCGGCATTTTATATCTTGACCAAACCAAAGAAGGCCTGATTGACGCCAAGCTCGAAAGCCTGATCACCCAAAGCGTGGTGATTGCTGGTGCCTTAAGCGCCAGCGCCAGTGAAGATGATTTTGGCGATTTTGATTTAAACATTGATGAGTTTTTGGATGACAATGCCGATATAAATATCACCCAAGATGATGTTTTTTCGACCATTAGTGTACCGATTGACCCCGAAGCGGCAGCGCAAATATTA
>NVUS02000347.1 GCA_002402005.2 OCS116 cluster bacterium
GCATGATACAAGCCAGCTTACATTTTATGCGTTATGAGGCCGAAAAAGAAATGCCGCGTATCGTTGATTTTGGCTCATTAATTGAAACCATTGTCCATGATTATCAAGATATGGGGCATAATGTGGTTTACCAACCGCCGAGTGACATTTCCTTTCTGAACGCCGCCACTTTATTTGCCAAAGCCAGCGTTAAAAAAACCTATACCTTGCATGACAAACGCGCCATCACCGGCCGGTGCCAACCATTGAATATGCGCCGCGCGATCGAGAACCTCATCGATAATGGCTTGAAATTCGGCCAAGCCGTCATAGTTGGCCTCGAGGCTGATGTTCAAAATATCTATATAAATATAAAGGACAATGGCGGCGGTGTGCGCCCGGAGGAATTGAGCAAATTGATAGATGCCTTTTACCAAGGCGAGAATGTCAAAATTCAACGGTTAGAAGGTTCACTTATCGGCACAGGCAGTGTTGGCCTTGGCTTGGCGATTGTAGATAGCATTGTCGCCGCCCATGAAGGCCAGTTAAATTTCACCAATAATGCCGAATTCGGCGGCCTAGAAGTGAGCTTAAAACTCCCTAGAAAGCTCATGTTCGAACCGATGGTAGAATAATCCATTTATTTTGATTCGCAAACGTCAAAAACATTCTGCTAACCAATTGGTATGTCAAACCCCGGTTCTGCCAATACAAACCCTTCAAATAAAAATGCTGGCGATACCGTACAGCCAACCAGCGTATAATCGCCCGTCGTGCGCGTCGATTGCCAATGAAGCGGCGGAACAATGATTTGCGGTTTTTGTCTCGCCATTAAATCAACCCCAAGCACATTGTCTTCGCGCGGCCCTAAATCAGTTTTCGAAATCGAAACCACAGCCGGTGCACCCGCATAATAATGCCAAATCTCAGTCGCATCAACATGGTGCCAATGGCTAACCTCACCAGCTTTGAGCAAAAAATAAATGCACGTCCCCGCCGGCCGATTAGCCCCGTCAGCAATCCACGTCTGGCGATAATGCCCCCCTTCAGGGTGAGGCAATAAATCCAAATGCGCAATAATCTCATCAGCCGTCATGGTCATGTTTTTCTCCCATTTTTCGATAGTTGATACGATAGCCTAAAAACCCATTTTTAAAAATTGAATTCCAATTCACCGGAGCTCATCAAATCAATCCAGTGATTTCTGTTCACAATTGGGCAAGAATCGCACTAACCTTAACCATAGAACAGTGTTTGCTTTACAAGCTTTTCATAGTCGGATATAAAATTCAGCAACATATAATTCCCATAATTTGCGGCTATTTAAGCCACGGGATTGAAAGATTTAGAGTAGGAGTATATCCATGAGTGATGTATTTGAAGAAGTAAATGACGACATCCGCCGTGACAATATGGCCAAGCTATGGAAAAAATATGGCCCGTGGGTCATCGGCGTTTGTGTGCTGATCGTGGCCGCTGTTGGCGGTAGCCAATTTTATAAAAACTACCAAGTCTCGCAAGCCGAAGCCGCAAGCAACGCTTACGATGCCTATCTAACCGTGCTGAATGCCGAAGGCGCAACCGGTGTCGATGGCGCAACCGAGTTTGAAGTCGTCGCTCAATCTGGCCACGCCGGCTATATATTCTTAAGCAAAATGGCTCAAGCTGATGCTTTCGCCCGCGATAAAAACCTTATCGAGGCGGTTAAACTTTATGACATCATCGCGTCAGACAGCAGCCTAGCCCAAAACGACCGCGATGTAGCGACCATCAAAGCCGCTTATCTACTGGTCGATAGCACGTCGTTAGAAGATATCAAAAGCCGTTTGGCCGCCGTCAATGTGGTCGAAAACGCTTTCCGCTTCCAAGCCCGTGAGTTAATCGGCTTAAGCGCCTATAAAACCGAAGCCTATTCAGAAGCGCAGGAAATTTTCTCGTCGCTTTCACAAAATGCGCAAACACCTGATAGCATCAGAGGCCGCGCAGCGAATTTAATTGCATTATTGGCGTCTAAAATTTAGCTGCCAATATATACAGACAGAAAGTAATTCAATGTCGGATGAAAACCTATCAATCAGCGAGCAATTTGGCTTAGCTGAAGATCTACATGTGGTCATAGTGGGACGACCAAATGTAGGTAAATCATCTCTATTCAACCGTTTGGTTGGTAAAAAATTGGCTTTGGTCGATGATTTGCCAGGCGTCACGCGCGATCGCCGCCATGGTGATGCCTCAATCGGCGATATGAAATTCATCATCACCGATACCGCAGGCCTAGAAGATGCTGACGAAAGCAAACTAGAAGGCCGTATGCGCCTACAAACCGAACGTGCCATCGAAGAAGCCGATGTGGCTTTGTTCATGATTGACAGCCGCGCCGGCGTCACCCCGCTCGACGAACATTTCGCCGACCTTATGCGCCGCAGCAAAACCCCGTGCATATTATTATGCAACAAAGCCGAAGGCAAAGCAGGCGAATATGGCCAATATGAAGCCTATTCATTAGGCCTCGGCGACCCCATCGCCATCAGCGCCGCCCATGGCGAAGGCATCGGCGATCTGTACGATGCGTTAGAACCATTCTACAAACAAGTCCAAGCCGAAAACGCCAAACTAGATGCCGAGATGCAAGCCTCACGTGATGGCGATGAATCCGAAGTCGATGAAGACAGCGAAGACTTCCAAGTCGGCATCGATCGCCCCTTACGCGTCGCCATCGTCGGCCGCCCCAATGCAGGCAAATCAACCCTCATCAATCAAATGATTGGCGAAGACCGCATGCTAACAGGCCCCGAAGCTGGTATCACCCGCGACTCAATCGCCGTAGGTTGGGAATGGCAAGGCAAAAAAATCAAATTATTTGACACCGCCGGCATCAGACGCCGCGCCAAAGTCAAACAAAAGTTAGAAAAACTATCCGTCGCCGATGGCCTACGCGCTATCCGTTTTGCCGAAGTTGTAGCACTAATCCTCGATGCCACCATCCCGTTCGAAAAACAAGATCTAGCCATTGCCAGCCTTGTAGAGCGCGAAGGCCGCGCCCTAGTCCTAGTCGTCAATAAATGGGATCTGGTCGAAGACAAAAACGCCAAACGCAAAGAAATCAATGATTTACTCGAGCTGCAATTCCCACACATGCGCGGCATCACCATGATCACCATGTCCGGTCTCACCGGCAAAGCCGTCGATCGCCTGATGCCGGCCATTTTTAAAACCTATGATGTGTGGAATAAACGCTTTTCCACCTCACCGCTTAACCGCTGGTTATCACATATGGTCGAGGAACACACCCCACCAGCCCCCGGTGGCCGCCGCATTCGCCTGCGCTACATGACACAGGTAAAATCGCGCCCACCCACCTTTGTGCTGTTCTGCTCACGGCCAGATGATTTACCAACCAGCTATACCCGCTATTTGGTCAATAATCTTCGCCGCGATTTCGATCTGCCGGGTGTGCCCATCCGTTTCCAAATGCGCGCCGGCGAAAATCCCTATGCCGACAAACGCAAAAAACGTACGGTTGTCTCCATCAGCCAGAAAAAGAAATACTAATCTGCGTCACATTGTCACCTTAAAACATTTGCTACTTGTTAAGAGCCATTCTCAATGTTATGGATGAATGACAAAGAGAGGCAAGTGATATGGTTTCAAGACGTGAATTTTTAGTAGGCAGCGCCGCCCTAGGCGTAGCAGGTATGGCGACATATGCGACGCCCTTGGCCAAAAACCTTTTTCTACCACCAAAAAACAATTACATCCTCACCGCTCAACAAAGCGAGTGGGGCTTTGGCGGCCATGTTGCAAACCCCGCCAAAATATTCAGCTATCAAAAAAACCAGCCCGTGCCGCTCATCCGCATGCAGCAAGGCCAGTCATTTCGCGCGTTATTAAAAAACCATCTGGCCGAGCCAACCACCATTCATTGGCATGGCATCCGCCTGCCCAACGCCATGGATGGCGTGCCTTACCTCACGCAAGAACCAGTCTATCCAAACGAAGAGTTTACCTATCAATTCACCCCCAAAGATGCCGGCACATATTTTTATCACTCGCATTTTAACAGCCTAGCGCAATTGGGGCAGGGCTTAGCCGGCATGATCATCATTGATGAAGAAAAAAAGCCTGATTTCGATCACGATATAGCGCTCAATCTGCGCGATTGGCGCTTAGATGCAGCCGGCAAATACCAAACTTTTCTAGAGCCCAAAACCGCCGCCAAAGCCGGCACTTTTGGCCAACTTAAAACCGCCAATTGGCAGGTCAAGCCGCATTATAATGTCAAACCCAACAGCCTTGTCCGCTTGCGTATATTGGTGTCCGATGTCACACGTATTTTCAAACTCATCGTCAGGGATAGTTCAAACCCC
>NVUS02000348.1 GCA_002402005.2 OCS116 cluster bacterium
CATTTTAAAAATGCATGGCTTGTTCGACTTTTTTGAATTTGTCAGCGGCGCCAATGACGGCACCAGCAAAAGTCAGCAATTAGAAACATTGCTAACAACTGGCAAAGCGCCTCAAAACAGCATTATGGTTGGCGATCGGCTTTATGACATGCGCGCCGCCCAAAATAATGACCTTGATAAAGCTGGCGTTTTGTGGGGCTTTGGCGCACGCGAAGAGCTTAACGAATATAGCCCGCAATTTATTTTCGATCAGCCAGAGCAATTGCTACAATTGGCAAAATAGCCCCGCTGGTTCAAAAGCCGGGCTATGTATATTTAAAAGTTAACCTAAACTTTTTTTGATATATTGAGGCTTCGACAGCCTGCATCTCGTGCAGATTGGCGCAAAGCCTCGCGTTGGCCTTTTAGGCTTGCAATTTCATTTTTTATACCACCACCACTGGTAGGCAAGCCAATTAATATCACCATCACGACATCAGTTGAAGCGGCGTCATCCTGAGTTTTGGAAGATCGAATAAGTGCTTCCTCAACAAACATATATTCTTTTCGTAATTTGCTGCATTTCCAACCGTCATAGCGTGTTGTGCTTATATATGATGCCTGAACATGTTCTGCTTTTTGGGCACAGCTGGTGATTGTCATAGATAGAATTAAGATAGCCAGTATTTTTTTCATATTTTACCCCGTATTAATAGTGGGTGGTGCAACTGGCGTTGCTTCACCGTATTTACACAGAATAGGCCACTAACTATGAATTGATAAATTATACAATAGTTAAGGTGGTTAAATAAGCTCAACGGGCTGTCGCAAAATGGTTTTTAGCTTTTCAGGCGCAACACGCCGCGGGTCAGAGAGGTAAATTTCATGATGTTTATTTACCTTGGCCGTTAGATCTGGCATTTTATACCCCTGTTCAGGAATATACTGTTTGTGCATATATTGCAAAACCGGCGCTTCATCAGCATAAGAGCCAATGTGTAAATATTGCGCCACCACGCCTTCGTCATAACTCTCAAACCGCACATTATCCAACAATTTGGGTGGGTTTTTCTGTCGTGCCATATCACGCGCTTGCTCAATCATGTCTTCTGTCACCCATTCGGGCTGCATAATCATCATCGTCCAACGCCAATTGTCTTTATTGTCGGCAACAAAATCATTCATATCATCAGCCCACCACAAACCTTCGAGCGGCGGCACAACATAGTCTTTGTCCATCGCCTTGGCTAAGAATTTGGTTTTATAAGCCATCGGGTATAATGCCCCCAATGAATCCATATAAGCCTCGGATGTACCGGGTGAGCCAATGCCATCAATCATCAAAAAATTCATCTTGGGAATTTCAATAATTTCATATTTTTTGGGCTTCGGGCCATAGAGTGGTTTGAGCGTTTTCTTAAAATCTACCTTGGTCATCATAATCTCCTTTGGCTCACAATAGCTTACCCTACTGACAAAACGTGTCAGCTAAAAGGTTAATTTTAGGTGGAAAGGCATAAAAAAAGCCGCTCAGAAAGCGGCTTTTAATTTGTATTGGTAAAAATCAGGCGGCTGCCACATTCTTCAAAAAGTCCTGGATCGAATTTTTTAAATTGCCAATTTGCATATCCATTTGGTCCGAAACCTCGGAAACTTGGCCAGCAGATTGGTTGGTATTGTCAATGGTCTTGGAGATATTGCTCATATTGCTGGCCACATCTTGCGTGCCGTTAGAGGCTTGCGATACATTGTCCGAAATCTCCACAGTGGCATCATTTTGTTGTGAAACAGATGCCCCAATGGCCGATGTATATTCATCCACCTCTGCCATAATCCGGGTAATCTCTTGAATGCCCTCTACCGCCTCTTCAGTCGATGTTTGAATGTCATTGACCTGTGCCGAAATTTCCTCGGTGGCTTTTGCCGTTTGGCTGGCAAGGTTTTTCACTTCCGATGCCACAACCGCAAAACCTTTGCCCATTTCACCAGCCCGTGCCGCTTCAATGGTGGCGTTCAATGCTAGCAAATTGGTTTGTTCGGCAATGTCTTGAATCAATGAAACCACAGCGCCAATTTTTTGGCTTTTTTCACTCAGGCTAATCACCCGTTCATTGGTTTGTTCTGCCTGTTGGCTGGCTTTTTGCACAATGTTGTTGGTTTGCTCAACTTGTCGGCTAATCTCGCTAATTGATGACGATAGTTCCTCTGCTGCCACCGCCACAGTGTTGACATTTTGCGAAGCATCTTGCGATATCGTCGCCGCGGTCGAAATTTGACCAGATGCATTGAGAGACATGTCTGTCAAATCACTAGCAATTTGTTTCATCTGGCTGCTATTGCCGGTCACATTTTCCAGCGCATCGCCAATATTGATTTTGAAGTTTTTAATCAATTCATCAACTTTTTGTTGGCGCTGGGTGATGGTTTCGCCAACTTTATTGCGCTCCAGCGACATTGTTTCAGCAGCTTTTTGCGCTTCATTGGCTTCTTGCACAGCGGCATCGGCCGATTTAATCGATGCGGTGAGGCGCTGTATCAACCACACCAAAAATGTAGCTTGCACAATCAACACGCCGGCGTGAAAAACCACCCGCAATAGATTGGCCCCTTCGGGAAAAATCGCCAATGGATAGATGAAATTTAACAATAAATGATGCACCGCAATCACCGCAACATAAACAATAATTGCCCGCCAGTCTATCCAACCTGCCATGATGGCAATGGTGGCAAAAATATACATATGAATGTCAATTTGATAAGCCGTGCCACTAAAGGCATTGATCAATATAACCACCAAAATCGCCATAGAAGCCGAGCTGGTATAACGGCTTGCGGCCGGGGCGCTGCCTTTATACCATAGATATGTCGGCAAAGCCGCAGATATAAATGCGATGGCGGTAAACCATTCGGCCAAATATATCTGGTTGTAAAATTGCACCGCCGTAACGATTAAAAAGTTTACCCATAAAAACGGGAAAAAGAATTTACCGAACGAGGCTCTAAACCCGTCAATTCCTTTATTTGCAATCATATCATTCATGTTTATTTCCTTCACATTACTTAATTTGAGATGACGCCACACGAAATGAGTATGGCGGCATCAATCACCAAAAATGCGCCCGCTTGATAGAGGCGCGAAACTAAATCTGCTTGGTCATCTGCGGCGATGGCAATCCACTTCACTTTGCCCAATGCTGCAATATCTGCATCAGCGCGGGCAATGGTAAAAATGGCTTGATTGTGTACCGCCCACGGAGCGGTAAATACTGCAACTTTTGCACCCGCTTTGGGCGCTAGGCTCAAAGCAAAACTGGCAAGTAAAAGCCCGATGCCAAATAATAATGATAACCACATTGCGCGTTTTTCATTATTTATGGCAGGCTTTACTTGGGTTGTTTGCATTTGCATTGTTGCGGACATCATCACTTAAGACCAAAATTAAAATAGATCTTTATGATTGATTGAAATGGTAAACATACTGTGAATGACGCAGTATAAAACTCTAATAAGACAAATTTTATTAGACTATATACACAATAACACAGGCTAATATACCAAAGTATAATCAGTAAGAGTAAACTCAGTTTTTCTCAATAATCCATTCATATTCAAGCTCTTCCCTGAAGGCAAATTTAACAATATGTGCATCAAACACCCCCTGCATAGCTTCGCATGCATCTTCACTTTCACATTCGGCATCGACGCTCAAAACATTATCTTTTGCCGTAAAAACCGCATGCCCCATTGGGAACTTGGTCAACCCGGTAGCCGTGTTTGCATCGTGGTCAATGCTGTAAGTTGACTCAACTTTATGCGCAAAATGTTTGCAAAGCTGCGCGATATATTTATGTGCCGATTCTGTCTTAATCTGGGTAGAGGTTTTCATTTTTTCTCCGTATTTAGAGTGGGGTTAAGTATAGTAAAATGCATGTTTTTTGCCGTCTATGGTTTTGATGCTAGCCTGCATGTCATAAATAAGTTCGATATTGGCCTCGGTCATCACCTCATCAACACCACCTTGCACGATAATCTTGCCATCTTTAAGCGCAATGAATAAATCGCTATAAGCGGCCGCAAAATTAATGTCGTGGATCACCAAAATAATGCTCTTATTCATCTCGTCAGCAATCTTGCGCAAACTTTTCATAATATTGCGGGCATGTTTCATGTCCAAATTATTCAGCGGTTCATCAAGCAAAATATAATCACTATCTTGGCTTAAAATCATCGCAATATAGGCACGTTGCTGCTGCCCGCCAGACAGTTGATCAATAAACCGATGCGCAATGTCTTCAAGCTCCATCAATGCCAATATTTTGCCCACATGCGCATGGTCGGTCGCTTGTGGCCGGCCTTTATGATGCGGAAACCGCCCAAACATCACCAATTGCAGCACCGTAAGGCGCGCGCTGATATAATTACTCTGGGTTAGAATGCTGATTTTTTTGGCCAGCACATCGCTGGGGGTTTTCACAATGTCCAAATCATCAAAACTCACTTGGCCTTGATCAAGCGGCAATAGCCGCGATATGAGCGACAATAAGGTAGATTTACCCGCCCCATTTGCGCCAATTATCGAGGTGATGCCGCCTTTGCTAAGCGTGAAACTCACATCATTCAGCACCAGTTTTTGCCCCAATTTTTTTGATACATTCTGAACTTTAATCATCTTTTATGCGTCCTTAACAATATCCAAATAAAGGTGATGCCGCCCAAACATTCGATCACAATGTTCAGTGTGCCTTGCAAGCCAATTAGTTTTTCGAAAATAAACTGCCCACCCACCAAAGCGCAAATGGCAATCAAACAAGCTACAATTAATAAATTGATATGGTTTTGGTTTTTAACAATCAGATAGGCGAGGTTGGATACCAGCAAGCCAAAAAATGTAATCGGTCCAACCAAAGCCGTCGACACGCTGACCAAAATGGCAATGATGGCCAACAGCGCAAATACATTCGGCTTATAATTGATGCCCAGTGCAATTGCCTTATCGCGTCCCAAGGCCAGAATATCCAGCTTGTAACGCATTGCAAAAACCGGTACGAGGCACAAGCCAATAATCACCGCCGAAACATTCAACAAGTCAGTCTCAACTGCGTTAAATGATGAAAACAACTCGCCTTGCAACACCGCAAACATATTGGGGTCGAGCAAACGAAAAATAAAATAAGACAGATTGCGAAAGAAGATACCAATGATAATGCCGGTCAACGCCAGTAAGAAAATCGACCGATTGGCCTTTAAAAACAACCAATGAAACAGGCTCAAAAACAAGCCCACCATAATGGCAATGTTGAGCAGATATTTGACCATGCTATCGAGATTGATAAAATCTATCGTACCCAAGAAAAACAACAGGCTGGTCTGAATGAATACATAAAGCGCATCAAACCCCATAATCGCCGGGGTGATGATGCGGTTATGGGTGATGGTATGAAACAATACGCTCGACACCGCAATGGCCACTGCAATCAGCATCAAGGCAAAAATTTTCACCCCGCGAAACCCCAATATAAAACCCCATTGGCCTTTGGCGTCATAGGTTAGGAAAAAAATACAAAATACCGCTGTTAATAAGCCAAGTGCGATGATGATCTGCCGATCTGTCCTAAACATGCACATCCCTCCGCAGCAAAAGATAGATGAAGATAGCCGCGCCAACCACTCCAATAATTGCCGCAATTGGCACTTCATATGGGTATATAATCAACCGGCCAAAAATATCGCAAACCAAGGTAAAACACGCGCCAATATAAGCGATGACCGGCAAGGCTTGGCGTAAATTGTCACCCATAAAGCGGTTGACAATGTTGGGGATGATCAAGCCAATAAACGGTATCATGCCAACCGTCGCCACAATGATGGCGGTGACCATGGATACAATGACCAACCCTAAGGCAACAATGGTGCGGTAATTCAACCCCAAATTCACCGCCATGTCCTTGCCCATGCCAACAATGGTCAGCTGGTCAGCGATAAAATAAGCGCAGAGTGACAGAGCAAAAGTCAGCCATAACATTTCATAACGCCCGCGTAATATTCCCGAAAAATCACCATGAATCCACACTGTGAGATATTGGATCAGGTCAGTCTCATAGGC
>NVUS02000349.1 GCA_002402005.2 OCS116 cluster bacterium
CCGCGTGCTGGAGTTGATCTTAGACATTAAATCGCGCGGCATCCCGATCATCTTAATCAGCCATAATATGCCGCATGTATTTGAAGTTGCCGACCGCATTCACGTGCATCGGCTGGGCAAACGCTTATGTGTGATTAACCCCAAAGATTACACCATGTCAGATGCCGTGGCATTCATGACTGGCGCGAAAGAAGCTCCCCCAGAAACAGTTACATAACTGTTTCAAACTAAGGCTCTATCAAACCCATAATGATAGAGCCTTAGTTATTTTCAATTTTGTAATCAGCATTCAAACTTTGCGAAACCACCAGCTCGACATTCGGCATGTCAGTTACGTCTAGCTTTTTTTGAATCATATCAGGCGTATAATCGTAAGACTTCCACCTTTGAATCAACCGTTGTTTCAACACTTCAAGTGGCACATCAATAAACACCGTCAGATCATAAAATGGCCGCATATCGGTCCAAGGTGATTTATCCAACAATAGGTAATTCCCCTCTATCACCACAATTTTCACGTCTTTAGCAATGCTCCGCGCTCCTGCCCGCGATATTTCCAAATCACGGTCAAACAATGGTACGTTAATTTCAGCCTCTTCATTCAGCGACAAACGCTCAACCAAACTCGCAAAACCACCCACATCAAATGTATCAGGCGCACCCTTGGTCGCAAACAGCCCTTTGGCTTTGAGCAACCCATCATCCAGATGAAACCCATCCATCGGCGCTGCCGCCGCCAAACCGGCTTCATATTCATTCAATCGTTCAACCAATGCCTCAGCAATGGTAGATTTCCCACTGGCCGGCGCTCCCGCCACAGCCACAATCACGCGATCCGGACTGTCCTTCAAAATATCAATAAGTCCATCAACTGAAATAGATTTCATAGCTTGTCCCTTAAAGAATAATATAACATAGCCAAGGCCAGTACAGGCGTACGCAATGCCGCCCCACCCGGAAAACGCGGGTTCGGCACACTTGCCATCAAGTCAAACCGCTCAGCCTGCCCGGCAATCGCATCAGCCGCAATCTGTCCGGCCAAAGTCGCCATTGCCAATCCATGCCCCGAATATCCCGACAAGCTCAAAACATTGCCCGCCAACCGCTCAAAATGCGGCATTCGATTCATAGTGATGGCCAATGTCCCACCCCAAGCATAATCAATTTTTATGTCTTTCAATTGCGGATAAATCAAACTCATCGGCTTACGAACTTTTTCAGCAATGTCCTTCGGAAACCGATAGCCATAAGACTCAGTCCCGCCAAACAACAACCGCCCATCATCCGAAAAACGAAAATAATTGACCACAAATTTACTATCCGCCACAGCATAATTATGTTTTACCAGCGCCTCGCGCTGCTCAGCCGGCAAAGGTTCCGTCGCCACAATATAATTGTTAATCGGCATCACAATCGAGGCTACCTTTTTATTCAAGTCCCCCAAATACCCATTGCAAGCCAACACAACATATTCAGCACTAATTTGCGCCTTGTCAGTACTCACCATAGCCGGCGATGTCTGCTGCAAACCGGTCACGTGGCTCTGCTCAAATATCCGAACCCCCGCCGCCACAGCCATGCGCGCCAAACCAAATGCAAAACCCAGCGGGTTAATATGCCCCGCCCCCACGTCCAATGTGCCGCCATAATAAGCATCCGAGCCAATCAGCTCACGAATTTCATCCAGCTCCAGCCCACGTATCTTGTCATACCCATATTCATCCTGCAACTTTTTGGCATAATCCAAACTATGCTTCACATAGCGCTTGCGATGGTCAGCATGAATAATCCCATCATGAAACTCACATTCCACCAAATCAGACTTGGCCAATTCCCGCACCAGATCAACCGACTGCGTTGCAATATCCCACAGGCCACGCGCTTTTTCCGCGCCCAACATAGGTTCAAGCTCATCTTGATCAAGCCGCTGCCCCTGCCCGACCTGCCCACCATTGCGGCCAGATGCCCCAAAGCCAATGCGCTGCGCATCTAGCAAGATCACATCATAACCTCTTTGTGCCAAATGCAACGCGCTAGACAAGCCAGTATACCCACCACCAACCACACAAATATCACACTGCAACGCACCCTCAGCAGGCGCAAACGCCTCTAATTGGTGCGATATAGCAGCGTAATAAGATGGAGGATATTTCCCCATCTTGTCATTGGCAGTCAGCAAATTCATAACAAGCCATCAGCTTTCAATTTGTCATAAGTCAGGTCAAGCGCCATTGTCGCGCGTTCAATCAACGTATCAATTTCAGATGGTTTTATAATCAAAGGCGGCGCAATGATCATCCGGTCCCCGACATGCCGCATCACCAACCCATTGGCAAAACAAAACTCCCGACACATCAAACCAACAGTGCCCTCATCACTTTTAAACTTAGCCCGCGTGGCTTTATCAGGCGTCAATACAAGCGCCGCCATCAGGCCAATGCTTTTCGCTTCACCCACCAACGGGTGGTCACCCAATACAGCCCATTTCTCAGCCAAATAAGGCGCAGCCACATCCCGCACATGCTCAATAATATTCTCTTCTTCCAATATCCGCAAATTCTCCAGCGCCACAGCCGCCGCCACAGGATGCCCCGAATAAGTATAGCCGTGGTTAAAATCCCCAGCAGCCCCAATCACCGCCGCAATCTCGTCACTCACAATCGAACCACCAATCGGAATATACCCAGAGGACAAACCTTTGGCGATGGTCATAATGTCAGGCTTTATGCCCAAAGTCTCACTACCAAACCAATTGCCAGTCCGCCCAAACCCACAAATCACCTCATCAGCAATCAGTAAAATATCATGCGCATCACATATGCGCTGAATTTCAGGCCAATAAGTCTCAGGAGGTATAATAATCCCCCCCGCACCCTGTATAGGTTCAGCAATAAACGCCGCCACATTGTCTTCGCCCAATTCGGCAATCTTAGTTTCCAACTGCCGCGCCCGCTCAAGTCCAAACTCGTTAGGGTCACTATCACCACCTTCATCATACCAATGCGGTTGGTCAATATAAGCAATATTCGGTATCGGTAGCCCACCTTGCGCGTGCATCCCCGCCATACCACCCAAACTCGCCCCACCAAGGGTCGAGCCATGATAAGCGTTATGCCGGCTAATGATCACCTGCTTGCTAGGCTGACCTTTAGAAGCCCAATAATGCCGCACCATACGAATATTCGTATCATTGGCCTCAGAGCCAGAACTGGCATAAAAAACATGATTCAAATGCTCTGGCGCAAGTTCAGCCAATTTGGCCGATAACGCAATCACCGGCACATGCGAAGTTTGAAAAAACGTATTATAATAAGGCAATTCCTGCATTTGCCGCGAAGCCACATCAGCAAGCTCTTTACGGCCATAACCAATATTCACACACCACAGCCCCGCCATGCCATCCAAATATTGCTTCCCTTCAGAATCAGTCAGCGTCACACCTTCAGCACGCGTGATAATCCTAGCGCCCTTTGCCGCCAATTCGTCATTGGCAGTGAACGGATGCATATGATGCGCCGCATCCA
>NVUS02000035.1 GCA_002402005.2 OCS116 cluster bacterium
CTATATGGCGCAATGCAATTCCCGAACAAGGAATGACTTTACAGTGTAAAGATTGTGGCATATAAATATGCAACAGGAGAAAAATATGCTGATTGTTCACCATTTGGAAAATTCTCGTTCGCACCGTGTTTTGTGGTTGCTTGAGGAATTGGGTTTAGATTATGACATTAAATTTTATAAGCGCGACCCCAAAACTGACTTGGCAATGGATGATTTAAAGGCCATCCACCCGTTGGGCAAATCGCCAGTTATAACCGATGGTGAATTGGTTTTGGCCGAAACGGCGGCTATTTTGCAATATATTGCAGAACGTTATGGTGACGGTAGATTGTCGGCAGTTATGGGCACTGATGAGCAGGTAAAGCAAAATTATTGGTTACATGCAGCGGAAGGCAGTTTTATGCCTTATTTGGTGACGGATTTGTTGACCTCGCGCATTGGCAGCAACGCACCTTTCCTCATCCGCCCGATTGCCAAAGCCATAGCCGTGGCGGTCGATAAAAACTTTACCAACCCGAATTTATACCGCTTTATCAAATATATGGAAGCTGAGCTTGGACAAACAACCTGGTTTGCCGGTGATGAGTTTTCAATTGCCGATATACAGATGGGATACCCGGTTGAAGCGGCGTTCGCGCGGCTTGGTTTGGGTGATGATTACCCTAAATTAAAAGCCTATTTGGCGGCCATTCGCGCCCGACCAGCCTATAAAGCCGCGATTGAAAAAGGCGGAAAACTGGAGATATTGGCCGATTAGCTCAGACTAAAGGCCGATATGAACCAAGCTAAGAATCGGCAAATCGTTTCAAAACCGACAAGACAGGCCTGCGCATCTAAGGCAACCTTCAAGCAGCCTATCAACAAAAACGGGCAGGCATAACAAACCTTGGAGGGAATGATGAAACTGTTTAAAAATATATCGAAATTTGTCGTATCGGCGAGTTTGGCCACGATGATGAGCGCCACGGCATTGGCCGATGAATGGACACATGTTGTGCCAGAAGAAGTCGGCATGTCCAGCGTGCGGCTCGCACAGTTAAACAAGGTCATGCAGGGTTATATTGACAGTGGTGATGTGGCTGGCATGGTGATTTTAATCGCCCGTGATGGCAAAGTGCCGTATGAAATGGCGTTTGGCAACCGTGATTTGGCAACCAATTCACCAATGCAGACAGACACTATTTTTCGCATTGCATCACAAACCAAAGCCATTGTTTCGGCCGGCATTATGAGTTTGCAGGAAGAAGGCAAGCTGCTGACCACCGAACCATTGGGCAAATATTTACCGGAATGGATGGAAACCAATGTCGCCGTGGCTAAGGAAAATGGTGAAGGTTATGACATTGTGCCAGCCGAACGCGCCATCACCATTCGTGATTTACTGACCCATACATCAGGCATCCCGTATGGTGCATGGATTAACGGGCTGACTGATGATGCGTGGAACGAGGCTGGATTCCCCGGTTGGTATTATGCCAGCAGTGACAAGCCAATCCGTGAATTGGTGCGCGAAATGGCGGCATTGCCCATGGTGGCGCAACCCGGCGAAAAATGGGTTTATGGGCTTAACTTAGACATTTTGGGGGCGCTTATCGAAGTGGTGTCTGGCCAAACATTGGATGTATTTTTGAAGGAACGGTTCTTTGACCCTCTAGGCATGGTCGATACCCAATTCTACTTACCACAAAGTGAAGCTGATCGGCTTGCGACTGTATATGTGCGCACCGGCCCGGGTAAAATTGAGCGGGCATCTGATGAAGGCATTATGTGGACACAGGGTGATTATTTGATCGGACAAGGCCCGAATGTAACATTCTCGGGCGGTGCTGGTCTTTTATCGACGGCGCATGATTATTCGGTATTTCTTGAAATGCTGCGTAAGGGTGGTATTGCGATGAGTGGTGAACGGTTATTATCGCCAATGTCAATCCAGCTACTGACCACTGACCATACCGGCGATATTGAATTCCGCCCGGGTGTGGGTTTCAGTTATGGGTTTGCGGTTGCGCTGGACCGTGGCATCATTGGCACACCGGGTAATGTTGGTGAATTCCGTTGGGGCGGGGCTTATCATTCCACCTATTGGGTTGACCCTGTAGCCAAGCTGGTGGTGACGTCTTTCACCCAGTTCGGCACAACGGCTGGGCTTGATGACCAGAATAAATTACGGGCGATGATTTACGCAGCCATTACAGATTGAGCCGCTCAAAACACCATTGATAGAGGGACTGACTTGCGCAGTGCCTCTATTGCTGTTTAAATATATGGACGTCTAGAAATTCTTGGGAGGGGATGGATGGAAGATAACATCAGCAGTGAAAAGCAACAGGTATGGGATTTACACACGCCCAAGCCGACAGAAATTGCCGCCATTGATAGGTTTGGCATCCATGCACAATTTCAAGAAATGCAATATGATGAGCGCGGCGATTGGGACGCAATCATGACCGATTTGCATCTGGCATCACTTGTGACGCCGGCCATGCATCGATATGGGTCTTCCGCCAACCCATATCACTCCATATCCCCAAGCAGTTCGATGGTTTTGCCCGGTGAAAGATTGGTCGGCGGGTGGGAAGGCAAAATGGTCGGCCGGCATTTGTTCATTTCCGAAGCGCAATTTGCCACCATTACTGGCACGGAGCTTGCCAGCCATAACATTCAATCTTATGATTTTGCATTACAAAGTGAGGCTGTTTCGAATGCTGACATCATCGCGCGTTTGCTGGGCATTTTGGCTGATGATGCGCGTAATGATTCGCCTTCTGGTTGTATATTTGCCGAAACCATCATCAGCGCATTATTGCTGAAATTAACCGGCGAGAAAGCCAAAATTTGGGGTTATGGCGATGCAAATACGCCAAATGCCGATAAAATTAGCAACATTGCCATTGATATATTGCAAGCCAATTTAACCGATGGGGTGGCATTGACCGAAATTGCCAAGCAAGTTGGGGTGAGTGTGCAATATTTATGCCGTATGTTCAAACAATCGACCGGCATGTCGCCACACCAATATCTGTTGCGTGAGCGGGTATTTAAGGCGCGGCGGCTGATATTGGAAGGTGATTTGCCATTGGCCGAAATTGCACTGGAAGTCGGGTTTGCTGACCAGAGCAAATTATCAACCACGTTTAAAAACATAATGGGCTATAGCCCTTCGCAATTGCGCAATTAGCCTATCTATCGGCAAGTATTGAATATTCGTAACAGCTAATTTCAAAACCGGCATTGATGTATATGCCTGCGGCTTGGCTGTCTTTATCGGCCACGATGTATATTTCTTTGGCACCATGCGACAACGCATAGTCGCGTATGTGGGCAATTAAAGCCGACGCATAGCCCCTGCCCCGATAGCCCTTACGGGTGGTGACGGAGGCATAGCGGTAAATGCCATCCTTCCAATAAAGCCCTGCAATGGCTGCAATCTCATTGCGGCTTTCATTCCAAATGGCGAAAAAGCAGCAGTGACCGGCATCAATGGCGGCCATTCGCTCGCCGGTACGCCATTCAATAAAACCGCGCTGCGACTCGCCATTTTCGGCAACGTAAATATCAACCATTTTCTGAAAATCATCACGGGTGATTTGTTTGACATTAAAAATTGGCCGCGAAATTTTAGCAGCATCACTTGAATATTTTAAAATGACCTCGCCACCCAGATCATATTTCTCATCAAAATTCTTATAATCTATAAATTGTGCAGATTCCCAAAATACAAATTTCTTAAG
>NVUS02000350.1 GCA_002402005.2 OCS116 cluster bacterium
ATGAAGCCAGCTGATTTTTTTGTTGTTTCTGTTTTTGTCAATGTAAATAAAGCCATGATATTAATCCTATATGTGGCAAATAAGACCAGCCCTTGCTGTGTCTAACAAGAATAATATAGGCGTTTAAAACCAAAACCAAAAGCAGAGTTACAACACACCAGCCATGCATTTATTACATAATCGAAATAAAAATATTGTTAACCATATCAAACACCACATACCGAATCCACAGATTTCAATAGACCTAATTCAAGAAAAAAGCCCGTAAAAAAAGCCCTCACAAATGTGAAGACTTTATAATTCATAATTTATGTAGGTAAAAATCTAGCTTAGAATTCGCCCCAAATTTTACCATGTACGTCACCGCGAGATACGCCAATATCTTCAAGCATGCGATCGCTCATTTTGTTCATTTCTCTTTCGGCACGGCGCAATTTAGCTGTTTCGCTATATTTTGCAATGAAGCCGGTTGATTTCTTAGTTTTTTCTGTTTTTGTCAATGTAAATAAAGCCATGATATTAATCCTATATGTGGCAAATAAGAAGAGCCCTTGCTCGTCTAACATCTTGTATATAGGCATTGAGAGGCACGACTAAAAGCACAGTTACGGCGCAACAGCCATGCATTCATTGCATAGCCGACGTCATAATATTGTCATAAATAAAAGCCTCTCACAATATGAGAAGCTTTATGAATTTGTGAATGCTGGGCAGCTTAAACTTGACCCCAGATTTTTTCGTGAATGTCACCGCGTGACATGCCTAGATCTTCAAGTGTGCGATCTGAACATTTATTCAGTTCTTTTTCGGCACGGCGCATATTGGCTGAAATGCTGTGTTTGGCGAAAAAACCGGTTAATTTAGATAGTTTAGCAGCTTTATTAGATGTAAATATTGTCATTGGATATTCCCTAATATTAAGAATTTAAAGTAAAGCTCATTGCTCTTATCAAACATGTATCTGTTCAACATCTAAACTATACGTTAATCATAGCCATGCATTAAAGCGCAATTTGAGCACATCAGCCATGCAACAGATGCAACCCTTGGCCAAACAAAAAAAGCCCTCCGCAAAATGGGGAGGGCTTTTAAAATTCCGAACTAAATTTAGCTGGTAAACCTAGAAAGGTTTGTAACTTCTGTTCATATATTTTTTAACATGTAAACGTGCACGTGCTTCTTGCGCCTGCACAAATGAATTTCCGACATTTTTCAAGAATTTGGAAATCTTTGCAGTGATAGATGAAGTTGAATCTAATTCATTATTATGTGTGATGTAAGCCATGTCTTTGATCCTTATCAAAAAAAGTTAAGCACATTTTCGTTTTTATTTAGAAGCTAGAATTGGCCCCAAACTTTACCATGTACGTCGCCGCGAGACACGCCAATGTCTGAAAGCATACGATCGTCCAATTTTAGCAACGCACGTTCTGCGCGACGTAAGCGAGCAGATTCGTTGAATTTAGCCAATAGGCCAGTTGATTTTTTTGCTTTTGAAATTTTGTTTACTGTGAATAAAGCCATGATTTATCTCCATAATGGTATATGTTGTGGAGCATCGCTCCTTGTTGACCTCAATATAGGCGATATTTTTTTTATGAAAAGCAACGTTAGGGAAATACAGCTATGCGGTTTTTGCATGGCATTTTTATTGAAATTTTAACCATTTAATAACTATATTTAGAATCACTCAATCCAATCATTCGCCACTTAAATGACCGACTTATGCTTAAAAAATACATTCCCACATTTATAAATATCTTATCCAGCATTTCGCCCAATATGGGTGCAAGCCTTGCGATAAACCTATTTAGCCGACCGCGCCGGTTTGAAAGAAATGAGCAGGAGTTGGCTTTGTTTCATGAAGGCACACAAATAACCTTTGCCAGCGGCAGACGCGCCACCATTTGGGGTGATAAGGATGCACCGCTCATTTTCTTATGCCATGGTTGGGAGTCGCGCGGTACACAATTTCATGTCATCATCCGGGCGTTGCTAAAACAAAATTACCAAGTGATTGGTTGGAATGCCCCTGCCCATGGCGCATCGCCCGGCCGCAAAACACAGGTATTGAGCATGACATTGGCCTTAATTGAAGATCTTGCCAGCGCAAAACTTGTGCCGGTAGCCTTTATTGGCCATTCCATGGGCGGGGCGATTATCGGTCTATTACATAGATATATAAAATTACCAAAAATTTTGGTATTTATATCTGCCCCCACCAATATACGCACCATATTTAACAAATATTTTGCCACCATTCGCTTATCGCCCAAAGCACAAAAGCTGATGATTGATAAGATAAACAGTCTAAGCCAACACTCGATTGATACCATAAGCCTGATCAATAGCGATATATATAAAGACAGAGCGCCGCTGATTGTCCATGATGAGAATGACAAGGAAGTGCCGTTTAGTGAATTTACCAATTTGCAAAACATCTGGCCAAATGGCGAATTTCATGCCACCCAAGGCCTTGGCCATAAGCGTATTTTACGCGATGAAGCGTTGGCCGAAACCATCGCTGCATTTGTTAAAGAAAACCTATGAAGTTGGATATATTCACCCAATTCGGCATTGCGCCGGCAGATCAAGCCTTGATGGAAAGTAAAATGCGCCCGGTGGGTTTTGCTAAAGGCCAGACGCTAGAAGATCCAACTAGTGACCAGCGCTATATATATTTCATCAAACAAGGCATATTGCGGGTTTATCATTACAATCAAGACGATGAAATAAATACCTATTTGCAGCTGAAAACAACTATATATCGGCCTTTAGCGCCATAATAAGAGGCCAAAGCGAGCAATTTATCGCTGCGCTTGAAGATGGTTTGGCGATGAAGTTAGCCGCCAAAGACTATTTGGCCGCCTTTGATACAATTGACGGTTGGCAACGATTAAAGCGGCATTTGGCCGAAGAAAATTACTTATGTATGGCAGATCGATTGATTGGTTTTAATCACTTAACCATTGTACAAAAATACGCAAAATTTTACCAAGACTTGGGCGATGATGTCGCCGGGCGGATCGCTGATTGTCACATCGCAGCTTATTTGGGCATAACCCCTGAATCTTTAAGCCGCGCAAAACGTAAATAATCTTACCAAATGTCAATGTCATTATTTCCCATCTCGCTAAATTGGGCGAAAAGGAAAAATTATGAATTATCAAAAAATTGTTCGCGCCAGCGCTGTTTATGATCTGGTCATCACCACACCATTTATGTTTCCGCCGATTGCATTGGGCATTATTGGCCTGGCCAGTCAATTTGGTGAGGCCATTGGCCTAAAAACTCACATGAATATAACGCCAGATACGCTCATCTGGATCAGCCTTATGGCCACTGTGGTGACATTATGGTCAATATTGCGGGTGCTATCGCCCGAACGCCGCTTTGGTTTATATGATGGTTTTGGACGGTTGAGTTTCTCGTTTTGGTTTTTATTTTACCCGTTGGTTTATGGCACGTCTGAACTTTCCTATCTATTTTTAGGCCCAGAGCTTATCTGGGCTGTGGTTCAGCTTTGGGGTTATTGGAAAACCAAATCATAAGTCGCTTTTGCGTTTTAACAGCCAAAAATTCAGCGCCACGAAACCGCATATAGCGGACATAATAACCCACAGGATCTCGCTGCCGAAGGTGAGCAATATATAACCACCAAATATAGGCGCGATGGCATAGCCAAATTCGGACAGTGAGCCAACGCCAAAATAGCTGCCTTTTAGATGCTCGGGCGCTATGCGGTCTTGGATGAGGTTTAAGGTCGGAAACAACACCACCTCGCCCAGCGTGATGACCACCATAGCCAACGCCAAATTGTAAAAATAACCAAATGGCATTATTTTTACAAATGCCAGCAAACCAAACCCAAAGGTAAATACCACAGCGCCAACCAATGCGCGGTTAAACATGCTTAAATTTTGCACCAATTTGGTCAACGGCAATTGCGCAATCACCACGGTTAAGCCGGCCAGACTCATCAAATAAGCATATATTTGCTGCGGCCGGTCAAAACCTGTATCAACCGAAGCGAACGTTGCCGAAATGTCTAATATTAAAGTGACCTCTAACTGGGCAAATGCAGTTGAAATTAAAATCAGTAAAAATACAAAATATAGGAAAATATGATCCGATTTAACCACTTGAAAGGCATGCCATAAATTGGTCGCCTGATTGTCGGGGTTTAACAGTCCCGAATTTGGCGCTTCGTTGTGAAACACGCTGACCAAATAACCCAACATGAGAGCATAAACGCCGATGAGATAGACAAAGCCAATTTGACTACCGGCCGCCAGTTGCAGGCCAACCAATGTCCCGATAACCACACCCAAATTCAACGCAAAATATTTCACCTGAATGGTTAAATCGCGTTGTGCGCGGTCATCACGCACATAATCTGTCATTAACGCTTGTGACGGCGCATTCATAATGCCAGTGCCAATATTGAGCAAAATTGTGCCGATAATGATAGAGG
>NVUS02000351.1 GCA_002402005.2 OCS116 cluster bacterium
GTCGCGATAAAATTATCCAACTTAAAAAGCGGATTGTCGACACGCGGCGGCTCCTGCTCAAACACATCAAACCCCGCTGCCTCAATAGCTTGGCTTTCAAGCGCTTCGTATAAAGCAGCTTCATCAACCAAGCCTCCCCTGCTCGCATTCACCAAGATACAATCACTGCGCATCGAGGCCAAAGCCGCTCTGTCGATAAAATGTTGCGTCATCTCTGTAAGCGGCATAAATAGCGCCACCAATGACCCTTTTGCAATCGCCTCAGATTTTGAAACCGCCCGCGCACCCGCCTTTTCAATAATCTCATCATCAACAAACGGGTCGTAAACCAATATCTCATCAAAACCCAAAGCTCTGATTTTATCATGAAACCGCCTAGCAATACGGCCATAGCCTATAATTGCCGCAACTCTGCCTTTGGCACCTTGAATCGGCTCACTCTCATCTAAAGCCCATTTCCCAAGTCGCATATCTCTGTTTCTGGTGATAAGCCGCCGCCGAGCCGCGAGGTAAAGCGCCAAGGAGTGGGTCGACACTTCATCTGTATCATAATCAGGTATGTTGCATAACATTATACCCTTGCCTGACAACACATCCAAATCGACAGTGTTATAGCCAACACCATAGCGAATAACCGCTTTGCAAGCCGATAATTGTGAAATGCGCTGCGCATCCAAAACCAGATCACGCACTAGAATCACCCGCGCATCAGCCGCTTCTGCCGATAATTTATTATGCGCGTCAAACCCAGCCATCCCTACAGAGAAGCCATTTTCCTCCGCTATGGCCTTCTCAATATCTAGGCTTCTATAGGCGGGTTGTAGAATGCAAATATCCATTATTTTTCCTTAAACTAACCAAAGCGCAATTTGCGGATAGTAAATCAGCAACATCAGTACAAAAACTTGAATCAAAATGAACGGCCAAACCGATTTGAACATATCCGACAGCGTTATATCTGGCGGTGCTACGCTTTTTAAATAGAAAACAGCTGGCCCAAAAGGCGGAGATAAATATGACACTTGCATATTTAAACAAAATAGAATGCCAAACCAAACAGGGTCGTAGCCCAATGATTGAATGATCGGCACGAAAATAGGCATCGTTAACAGCGTGATGCCAACCCAATCAAGGAACATGCCCAACACAACCAAAATCAGCATCATCACCATAATAATCATAACCGGCGATACATCCAAACCAAGGATCATACCCTTTACAAATTGAATACCTCCCATTAGATTGTAAACACCAATCAACAATGTAGCGCCGACCCCAATCCAAATGATCATTCCGCACGTAGACATGGTTTGAATGACCGATTCTCTGATAAGTTTCATCGTAAGTTCACCACGGGCGTAAGTGGCAATAATCATGCCAGCCACACCAACACTCGCGCTCTCCGTTACCGAAGCAATGCCAGCATAAATTGAGCCCAGAACTGACCCAGCCACAATGATCGGGAAAATAATCGAACGATAAACCGCCCGTCTTTCTTCCTTTGTATGATCTGATTTTGCCGCAATCGGTGCAGCAGTTGGATCCATATAAGAACGGAAGATGATATAAGCTGCATAACAACCAACCAGTAAAAATGTTGGTATAACCGCCGCTTTGAACAAATCACCAATCGACACACTTGCGGTTAAACCATAAACAATCAAAACAATTGATGGCGGCATCATCGTGCCAAGTGACCCACCAGCCAAAACAGTGCCAATAGCCAGTCTTTTATTATAGCCCATATCTAGCATTTGCGGCAGTGCGAGCATGCCAAGCAGGACAATTTCACCGCCAATAATACCCGACATAGCTGCCAGAATAAGCGCCACAAAAAGTGTTTGAATCGCAACACCGCCGCGCAATCTACCAGCCGAAAGTTGCATCGCCTTATAAATATCTCGGGCAATGCCGGAGCGGTCAAGAATGGCAGCCATCAACACAAACATTGGCACCGCAATAAACACATATTGAGTGACGAATGAATAAATACGCGAGGTCAATAAGCTGACACCAGGAAGGCCAAAATTGAAATAGGCAAAACCAAGTGCAACAAGGCCAGTTACGAATGCCAAAGGCATGCGTGTTGTCAACAAGCCGATTAGTAAAACAAGAATAAGGATGGTCGAAATCGTAATGCTCATAAAGCGGCATCTTTCATTTTATTGGTTTTGCGAAACAGAGAGATAAGGCGCTTCAACGAAAACACAGCCATAAATATTAAACAAATAAAAATAAACGCTTTAATGAGCGCAGGTGAAGGAAAACGAAATGCAGAGCCACTTTCTTCAAGCCGCAAATCACCCAGAGGGTTAAACCACGATTTTTCGGCCATGATCCAACTGGCATATGACAAAGCAATAAAAAAGGTAAGTTGGGCAATCTCGACAAAAACATCCAACGCGAATTTTACACGTGTGGGAACAACTTCATAAACAATATCAATACGGATGTGCTTATTCTCAATATAACAATAAAGCCCGCCAAAAACCAAACATATAGCCACAAAAAATGACGTGGTTTCGTGTACCCAGATAGTAGGGCTATTAAATACAAATCGCGCAACCACTTCATAAACCGAAATCAATACTGACGCCAAGAATAGCAACGCCAACACATTGCCGAATTTTATAATGCCGCGTTCAACACCGCTTTTATTGTCTTCGTTTTGTTCAACTGGCGCGGCGACCACTTTGCCCAAATCTGCCACTGGTTTATCATCCATAACCAAACTCCACCTAAAAATGAGAAACAGCCCCCGCACGAATGCGGGAGCTGAAACATGTTATATATATCTAAAGCTTACCTTGGCTGATAAGCCAAGTGGTTATTTTGTCATAAACTTTTTGAGAAAACTCAGAGCGTTTGGCATAATCTACCCACACCTTACGAGCGATTTGACGGAACTTAACCCGTTCAGCTTCTGACCAATCGGTAATGGTGATTTCAGGGTCTGCGCGCAATTCTGCAGCCACGTCAAAATTCTTATTTTCCAATTGGTTGAAAAATTCCCAGCTCAACCAACGAACAGATGTTGAGAGAACCGTTTTCAATTGATCAGAAAGACCATCATAAATAGCTTTATTCATTGAAACTTCAATGGTTGGCATAGAATGGAAGCCTGGATATACAGGCGCTTTGGCCACTTTAAAGAAACCGTTTTCATGGTTTGTCGCCAGTACAGAAGCGTCAGCAGCGTCGATAACACCTTTGTCCAATGTTGTGTAGACTTCCGAGAATGGCAAATTCACTGGTGAAGCACCGGCAGCAGCAAACACTTCTTGAATCATACCTTCAGGTGAACGCATTTTTAGACCTTTAAGATCATCAACACCGTTCAACACTTTTGTCGAAACAAAAGCTTCCAAGCCCGGGGTTACAGCACCAATGAACTGAACACCATATGGGTTTTCTAATTCATTATAAAGCTCTGCACCGCCACCATATTCGATAAATCTATATAGATCATAAGGTGATGACCATGCGCCAACCAAATTGCCCAATAGTGAGAATGCGGGGTCTTTGCCAGAAAAATATGTCGAGTCTGTAATGTGACCGGTTAATATACCTGAGCCAACGGCTTCAAGCGTCTCATTATGAGCCACGACAGCACCAGCTGGCAAAATTTCGATGTGAATTTTCCCGTCAGAAAGCGTTTCGACTAAGCTAGCCCATTCTTGTTTAATTTTAAAAACCGTATTGCCTGGTTGATCGCTGGATTGGAATGTCCATTCATAATCAGCAGCCACGACAGCTTGGACATTTAACAGCCCAGCAAATAATGCTGTGGCAAGCCCTGTTGTTAGTTTCTTCATTATATTCCTCCCTAAGTTTTTGTAATTACAACGTGAAGCAGAACATCGCTAGACATCACCCTCAATTGCATGCATCATTAATGCATTAATCTAGACTCGAGTCAATAATTGGCATACAGTATGCTAATAAATATTGGAAAACTACGTGAAAACATTAAAGAAAAATAAACTCACTCGCCCAAAATCGCTTACAAATCAAACAGCTGACGCTTTGCGTGAGGGCATCATTAATGGCACGTATGACCTTGGACAAAATTTATCAGAAACAAAAATCGCCGAAGATTTGGGCGTGTCTCGCACCCCAGTTCGAGAATCATTTGCTCTTTTAGAACATGAAGGCCTCGTGGTTTCTCGCCCACAAAGTGGTACCGCTGTGTTTAAACTTGATGAAACAGAGCTAGAAGAATTTTGTGATTTCCGCTGTTTGTTGGAAGTGCGTGCTATGGAATTATGTTTCAATGATGGCACAGGAAAACTCGCAAAAGCTTGGGAGAAAATCGCCGCAAAAATGCAAATCGCATTCGATAAAAACCAGACAGAACGTTACCTCGCATTAGATATTGAATTTCATAATGTCTTATTTGAAATGTCAAACAACCGATATCTTATAAATACCTACCGTACACTTTCGACAAAAATTATAGCCCTACGAAATCGCTTGGGGCAGTCTGGCAGACATTTGGACAAAGGTCTTGGTGAACATCTTGAGTTAGCCAAATTGGCAAACAAAGAAATTACCCCCATAGCTGTTGAGCTCATGCGCGCCCACACTCTCCATCGTGATGGTTCATATTGGAAAACAATTTCTGCCGGCGTATGAATCCAACCAAGGCAGTCCGGCAACACTTGTTCTGTCGCTATATTTTTGCCTCTAAATTTGCAAGCGCGAAGTGACCAATAAATTCAATTCTGTTATTGTCACTTTTTCAATACGGTTTGACCATTTCGATTTCCAATAATACCAGTGGCGAAACTAACTGCCAAAGTCATGATCGGCATTACAAGTGGTAAGAACAGCTATTTTGATAAATTCTTCCAAGCAATATTCTTTAAATTCACGATATAATTCATTTCATTCCTCTTGTACCTTTTGAGTTTATCAATGATTTTCCAAAGTTATTCTTTTGGGGCTTAGCGTAACCACCATCTAATGGCGTTTCAATCATAAGCGCATCGCCTGCTCCCATGCCTATTTGATCACAATGTTTGAGAATTTTAATTTTTCCCAAGACGTTCACAAATACCGCCATTTAATCCAAATGGTGCAATACGACGATGGCCAGTTAACAGAGATATTTGCATTTTTTCTAAAAATTTAATTTCCCGCAAAATGCCATCACCACCATTGTGCAAACCCTTGGCTTTTGCACTTGAGAGTGAAGGCATCAAAGTCAACATCGCCTGCCCTGGCTTCACCAACACTGCACTTAACAACTTTATTCCTCTAATTTTCAAAGAAAAACAACTACAATATGCATAAACAAAAACTGACCATTACGAAACATAAGATAACCGATGAGCTTGTCGATAAGGTCATGGTTTGGCTTGTTTCCGCCATAAAAACTTGTGCGATTGAAAATACAAAGCAAACACTTATCAAAACACTTTTATTCATCAAAAAGAACGCGTCAATCATGCTGACCTAGAGAATGAACAGCATAAATTAGATAATCTAATGGCTAAGTACGGTGACTAATTTCGTTTAAATTCGAACCTTTTGCAAATCAAACATAATTAAATTGTTCGATTTATGACTCACACCAAACTCAGCCGCATATTCACTCCAACTACCAATAGCTGACTCTACTTGTTCTAATATCTCCCTAATTGATTGCTCGTTAAGATCCGCTTTCTTCCCAAGCTCCATCAAATGCTGGCGAGTAATGTCCTTACCGTGGCCCAAAACTGTTGTAGAATGTTCACCGCCAGGGCCGACACACCAAGTCAAATCGTATACGGGAGACATATGCCACTGCCCGTCTCTCTGCATAATATAACTAAACTGACGCGCATGATCATCACGATTATGCGAGAGCACGTTAAAGACCGCTAAAGTGAACATTTTTTTGCATTCTCTTTGATCTCTAGTCACAGATCTTGTCAAAAGAATGAGGTCTTTATAATCAAGTTGCGGAATACGAATATCAGAATAAAGCAGCCCGCTAGCTGAATGAACGTGAACCCTTTTATTCCCAATTTTATCAAAACGTTTTGCAGCAAAATAAACCTGATCCCGCTGACCTGAAAGCAATCGTGTTTCTGGCATTATGAGACCTGCGTCTTTAGCCATCATTGAATACGCCATCTCTATTGCCGCAATATCATCAGGATCATCCCGCCCGGGAAATTTAACAAGATAATGCTCATAGCCCATTGGGGCGACACCAATACCATGAACAGCATGTCCCTCCTCATTCACGGCAATTAGAGCCTTTGGTCGTGCACCGCCTGGTGATCCACCATTCCTGCCTAAAATCAACAGAACCTCACTAACGTCACCTGACAACACCAATTGCGCATCTGTTGCAAGCCCATCGAGGTCTAATACCGCCGCCTCATCTCCCCAAACATCAATTGCTGGGGTATAAGACAGCGCACCAATACCATTGCTGCCAACGCAAGCAAGCCTATCAAGCGGCGATAATGTCGCTGGTTCAATTCCAAGCTGACGTGCACGTCGATCTACGAGCAATCGCCCCCAGCCATCTGGCAAACTATCATGAAATACACCATGCAATCCCTCAAATACTTTCACATCAAACGATGGATGTAACCCACCTTCTGTTCTATAATGAACGGGAGAAATATTAATCCCAGAATCTAAAAACCTTTGATCATACTCTAAATATGCAACCCTATCTCTGTATGCGATCCTGCCAACAATTTGAACATCATCAAGATCCCAACACAAACTCACATCAATCGGAGTACCTGCCGCAATTTTCATTTTATAGTCCCCCGTAGAGGTTCTTTCTTATTCTTCAACACTTCATCAATATTATCAAACTTTGGCTTTAACAGTAGTTTCTCAAGCGTCCCCTCATCACCAAGCGCTGTCACGAGCTTAATAAACGAAATTAAAGAAATTTGACCTGTACGTTCAAATTTTTTAAGAGTGCCAAAAGGTACACCACTACGATTAGCAAGCCCTTCTTGGGTTAATTTTTGCGCCAATCTTCGATTCTTAACACGAAGAGCCAATTCAGTTGACATATCATCCGATGAAAGAAAAATAAAAGCCACAATAGTATCCGTTATGTTAAAAATTAATATATAAAAGATACTATCATATCTATAAAATTTTAAAAGAGAATCTATAAGAACAAACAAATCAAAAGATTTACATCACTTTAATACAGGTTATGCCTGTAGCTGATAAATCATCGTATTCGTTTCAACTCTAAATAATAATTACTATTGAAAATCACAACCCGCGTGTAAAGATTGTGAGTCTATTTCGTAAAGGCGCTTCAGAATGAACAATTAAGCCACCTGATTTGCTAAAAATTGCTGAACAGCCTAGATAAATAAGATAGGCGACACCAGCCCACTTGATTATCTGAAATAGTGTATGAGATGCCACTATCAAGGAGGCAATTCCAGTGGAGGACATTGCAAAATAGATCATTGTGGCACAAGTGATGCCAAAAACTCCAAATAGGGAGCGCTTCAATCCATTTCCCACCCCTTGTGATGCGACTAGAATAGCAGTTGGGCCAGGCGAAAAATGACGATGGCTGTTGTTAAAGCGAAGATCAGAAATGTTTGAAAATCCATCTTGTATTACCTCAATATATATTTAAGTCAATTTGGATCAGAAAAGAATATACGGAAGAGCTTGTAAATCCGATTTTGGTTGTGCTTGCGGTAAAAAACATAGAACAGATTATCATCGCGACCAATCTAGAGCTTGGCGAACGGGTGTAGGTATTTGGTGATGCAAAAATAACAACGGCATTACTAAATAGAATTACACATCTTATGATAAAGCGGCTTCGATACAGGGCGAACTAAGACGCAATAAAGCGCTAGATTTCAAAGTTGGTTTCTACATAACCGCCAAGATAGAAAAATCAGATCAATTAAAATTAGTCGGAAATATTCATGTTTCTGCGAAAGGAACTTTACTCGATTAATCATCCCAAAGGCCTTTAAATAGTATTTTAAATTCAAACAACCACCTAACCATATTTAGCTAGGCGACCTCTCGGCGGAGAACCCTCATTATTTATTTTGTTAATTCTTCGGCTAACTTCGCATTGTCTGACAAATCCCCTGCCCCAGATTTGGTATAGGCTTCGAAACTGCGTCACATCAGCGAATTATTTACATACTTTACAAATATAACTATTTATGTAAAGTATGTAAATTAGCTTTTACGGAGATACTCTATGTCTTGGACATTAGACCAAATTCCTAACCTGACAGGACGCATCGCGTTAGTGACAGGCGCAAATTCAGGTATTGGTTTTGAAACCGCACTTATTCTCGCTCAGCACGGTGCTGAGACGGTTTTGGCATGTCGTGATCTTGATAAAGCTTCTAAGGCGATTGAACGTATTAAAACAAAAATACCTAAAGCCAAACTCCACCCCTTGGTTCTTGATCTCGCTGATCTTGATTCAGTGGCTAAGAGTGTGGCTAGCTTTGAAAAAATCTTCCCTCGGCTTGATATTCTTATATGCAATGCTGCCGTTATGGTGCCTCCTTATAGTCAGACGAAACAAGGCTTTGAATTGCAATTTGGAACGAACCATTTGGGCCACTTCGCTTTAGTAGGCCAGCTAATGCCATTATTAGCCGCTTTTGGTTCTGCTCGAATTATTTCAGTTTCAAGCGTTGCAGCACATTTCGGAAAGATAGATTTCGGCGATTTGCAATGGCAAAAACGGCGTTATGCAAAAATGCCTGCATATGGGCAAAGTAAATTGGCAAATCTTATTTTTGTGCTTGAACTTTCGCGAAGATTGGCTGCTGCCAAGTCTACAATTTCGGCACTGGCTGCACATCCAGGCGGAGCAAAGACAAATTTACAACGTGACCTTGGATGGTTTCGCGGCCTGTCACGCAACCCGCTATTGGCAGGAAGTGCTTTGCAAGGTGCTCGGCCTTCTTTATGCGCTGCAACAAATATAAACGCGCATAATGGTTCTTATTGGGGGCCGTCGGGTTTTTTGGGGTTGCGTGGATCTCCAATTAAGCTGAAAATTCCCGAACGAGCTTTGGATCTCGCCACGGCAGAACGTTTGTGGACTGTGAGCGAAGAGCTGACAGGCATCTCAATTTCAATACCAATAGAACTTCAAGAAGGTTCAACCAATGGATAAGACTAACAAGACATCACGCTCTCCAAGACAAGTGGAAATACTGACAGCAGCAGTGAAGGTTTTCTTTCAATTTGGATATAGAAAAACGTCTATGGAGGATGTTGCTGTGGAAGCAGAACTGTCCAGACAGACGCTCTATCTCCAGTTCCGCAACAAGGAGAAGTTGTTTGGCGCGGCCTTGGAATATATGACTGAGCAAATATTGGTTTCAATTAAGAATGTGGCCGATAGCCAAACTACATCTGTAGAGACCAAACTCTTAGGCATATTCGAGGTTTTCTGCGGGGATTCACACGGCGTTTCATCACAAATTAATATTGCTGAATTGGCGAGCTTCGCACGTTCTCAAGAAAACAACATTGTTTTAAACTTAGAAACAGATGTGCTTGAAATTATCGCGAATACCTTAACGCAGGCAGGGATAGCCCACCAATGGGAATTGCATGATATTGGTTCGCAAGAGCTGGCGAGGCATCTCATCGACACATCGGCTGGTATCAGGCTGACAACCAAAAATCATCATGACTATAAACAACGAATGGCTCTTGCAATCAAAATTATTGTGACGGGCGCTTCAAGCTTGAAAAATTAAAAGGAAAAAGTATGAAAATTGTTATA
>NVUS02000352.1 GCA_002402005.2 OCS116 cluster bacterium
AGCTATAAGCATTATGAGATTTTTGTGCGGTTTTGGCGGCCAGATTGGGTGAAGTTTAAAGAAATATTACGCGTCGGCATTCCCATTGGTTTTACGGTCATGGCCGAGGTCGGATTGTTCAGCGCCGCATATTTTCTATTTGGTCTATTGTCAGCCGAAGAAACCGCCGCACACGCCGTGGCGCTGCAAATCACTTCCATTACCTTTATGATTCCATTTGGCCTCAGCATGGCAACCACGGTAAGGGTGGGCATCGCCTATGGTCAAGATGATAAACAAGCGGTGTTTTATGCGGGCTGGGTGTCTATAATTCTAGCTTTCTTGGCCATGATCATCACCTGTGCGGCATTTGTTTTGATACCCGAAATATTCATTCACCTATTTTTAGACCCAACACTAACCAATAATGTGAACCCCATCGCGTTTGCGGTTTCTTATCTGGTTATTGCCGGTGTTTTTCAGTTGGTCGATGGCGTGCAAGTGGTTAGTGCCGCTGCATTACGGGGCTTAAGCGACACCAAAGTACCTATGTTTGTGGCCATTATTGGCTATTGGGCGTTTGGCATGCCAGTAAGTTATTTATTGGCGTTTGAATTCAATATGCGCGGTGTCGGCATATGGCTTGGCCTGGCCGCTGGGCTTGCCTTTGTTGCAGTTATATTGTCGATACGCTTTATGATGCGTGAAAAACTCAATTTAGTGACAAGCTTAGACAAGGCTTAAGCGCTAAATAAGTTGCATTCAACCTGAATTTACGGCAAATTTACCTGGGGGACTTCATTTAAGGAGGAATGAGTTATGGGTAAAAGAGACGACTTAATTGCAAAATACGCTGACGACTTAAAGAATAAATGCGGTATGCAAGCCGATATAGACTTGCTAACCAAAGTGACCATTGGCTGCGGCCCATCTATTTACAATGCCGATGCATCCACAGTATCAGGCGGTGACCAGGCCGAATTGGACACAGTGAAGAATAACTTTCTCATCAAAAAGCTTGGGCTGTCTGAAAGTGATGGGCTAGACGCAGCCATTGCCGGCGTCATTGATACTTATGGCAAATCCAACCGCAACAAATACCGTGCGGTATTCTATTATATGCTGGTAAAACATTATAAAAAAGAATCTGTATATAATTAATACAACAAATAGTTAGAGAGTTTTTTTAATGAATAAGTTTAGCGTAGATAAATTGAATATTTTTCTTAAAACTCTCTTTCCGCAAGCTGACAATATTGGCGCGGTTACAGGCTTAGCAAAAAACACCGCCGAACTAAAACTAATCGTAAACGACAGTCATTTAAGGCCTGGTGGAACCATATCGGGCCCAACCATGATGGCACTTGCTGATGTAGCTATGTATGCCGCTATATTAAACGCCATTGGCCCCGTGGCATTAGCGGTCACCACCAATCTGAATATTAATTTTCTGCGTAAACCAGAGGCTGATTGCGATATTGTTGCCGAGGCCAAAATACTAAAACTTGGCAAACGCTTAGCAGTTGGTGAAGTGGCGATATATAGTGGCCCAAATACGGGAGCTGACGACAATTTGGTTGCACATGCCACCATAACTTATTCTATCCCCAATCATGCGTGAATAGCCTGTTAAAGCACTATAAGGCACCTTACAGTTAACCAGATCAGAGCGATTCGTAATAAATTGGGAAAAAAGCTCAAGTGATTCTCTATTAAAAAACAATTTTCAAATTATTTGATTGTCTATTTACAGCCCAAAACGGCTATGCTATCCTAGAAAAATGCCTTGATAGGTTGATTTATGCAAGATTATTGCTAAAAATTGAATGTCTTCGCAAGGTAATCCACACCCATTAACCATAAACAAATGTTTTATTTGCTATTTGGTTCATTTTCATACAAAATGCCTAAAAATTGAGACAAATGTTAACTAGATGTTAATTTATTGTCATGGACAGATTCCTACGGTGTGCTCAGGTCCGCCGCATCTCCTGGGTTCGTAGGTCGGTCGGTCGTAGAATAGTTAGAGTGGCCTCCTCGATGATATTATTCTTGACCGACCTTTTTTTCGCCCAAATTTTGAAAATCAGCACAATATTTCACATCGATTCGAAGATTCTTCCGCACCGTAAAAAGATTCACACAGGTTTTTTGTATTTTGGAAAACAAGCGAAAAAAATAAGGTGCTATAAATAACACCTCATTCATTTCGATCGAAACCAAATCGCTTATTTGATTTTGGTTTCTTTAAAGTCTACATGCTTGCGCACAACTGGGTCATATTTTCTTTTGACCATTTTTTCGGTCATTGTACGTGCGTTCTTTTTTGTCACGTAGAAAAATCCAGTGTCTGCAGTTGATTGCAGTTTGATTTTAATGGTTGTAGGTTTCGCCATAACTCTTCTCTTTTCTGATGTTGAAGCTTATCTGTCTTATCGATATTCAATATCCAGCAGCTAAGTCTCAAATAGTCGTAATATTGACCGCAATTTACGTTTATTTAGGCCAAAGTCAAGCATTCAATAACTTTATTGGCAGATAAATATCAGTTTGCGGTTATCATTTATCCAAATCGGCTATATTGGGCTCTTCATTCCAAGCAGGGCTGGTGTCTTCATCATTAAAACCATGCATTCTATGCGCCCATTGCAGGCCGACCAGTGCGGCTTTGATTGGGGGTAACAAGCTTAACGACAGAATAAGTATCATCGGCAGCCACAAGACCATATGCGCCCACATAGCCGGCGAATAAAGAATTTGTACAGTCGTTGCCAAACTAAGCACAATGTGCCCAACAATGGTGATGGCGATATAAGGCGGAAAATCATCCGCTTGATGATGATGAAATTGTTGGCCGCAATGATCGCAACTATCTTTCACTTTAAGATATTTGCCATAAATCTTACCTTGGTTACAACGCGGGCACTTTCTGCTCAGGCCATGGCGCATGGCGCGCCATACATTGCGCTCTTCAGGCCGTTCAAAGACATCAGCCGCCACGTCGATATTTTCACTATTTGTATCAGTCATTTTTCACTCTTCAAAAATTCGAAACAGCTATACCATAAATAACCTAAAATTTGATATAGGACAAATTGTCACCCTACATCCTAAATCAGCTTTTCTTGGCACGGGACTTGCGTTTATGCTTCGGCGTGGTGGTTTTTGGCTTTTTACGTCTTGGGGCTTTGCCTGTGGTTTCAGAACGCCGTGCTGCGGGTCTACCGCGTGATTCAGAACGCCCGCGGCCATCACGATAGCCATGAGATCCATCGCCAGACGGCGCTTTGTCAATGCGTTTGGAGTTGGATAGCATTTTAAACAGCAATGAACCGTTACTAGCATTGGCTTCTTTAAGCTCAACCTCAACCATATCTCCCATGCGAAAACCGCTTTTATGTTTGCGGTCATACAGCATCTTTGTAGCTTCATCATACATGTAGAAGCCTTGCAGGCTGGATTTGGGTATAAAACCATCAGCTCCAGTTTCGGACAATTCTAAAAACAGCCCGGCATGAATGACGCCTGATATTCGCGCATCAAACCGCGCACCAATCTTCTCCGACAAAAATTCGGCAATCAACCTGTCTTTGGTATCACGCTCGGCCTTCATGGCACGGCGCTCCGTAGTCGAGATATGCTCGGCAATGTCTTCCAACCGTTCAATCTCTTGTTCAGTGAGGCCATCATCACCCAAACCCAGCGCCGAGATCAACGCCCGGTGCACAATAAGGTCAGCATAACGCCGAATTGGCGAAGTAAAATGCGCATATTTACGCAAGTTCAAACCAAAATGCCCGATATTATCTGGGTGATAGATGGCTTGCATCTGGGCGCGCAATACGCTGATATTGATCATCTCGGAATTTGAATGCTTTTTGGCCCGCTCCAAAATCGTATTGAACATACGCGGAGCCAACTCATTCTGATTCTTCATCTGAATGTCCAAATCTTTCAGAAAATCATTCAGTGCCTCGACTTTTGCCAGACTTGGTTGCTCATGTATGCGGTAAATAAGCGGTTGTTTGCGCTTTTCCAATGCCTCAGCCGCTGCTACATTGGCAAGAATCATACATTCTTCAACCAATTTATGAGCTTCTAACCGTTCTGGAATGATCACATTCTTGACCAAACCATCTTCATCCAGCACAATTCTGCGCTCTGGCAGGTCAAGTGCCAACGGTTGGCGCCCATCGCGCGCAATGCATAGGCATTTATAGGCTTTTTGGATGGGGCTGAGGCTATATTGGTAAATATCGGCACTCACTGCGCCCATATCGCCATTAAATGCGGCTTGCGCCTCCTGATAGCTTAATTTTGCATGTGAGCGTATCAATGCCCGTACAAATTTCTGACCAATTTTCTTGCCCTTGGCATTGATGCGGATGATGGCCACCATTGCAGGGCGCACTTCATCTTCAATCAACGAGCAAAGATTGTTGGAGATACGTTCCGGCAACATCGGCACGACTTGATCTGGGAAATAAACACTATTGCCGCGTTTAAACGCTTCTTTGTCCATCGCCGAGAATGGCTTGATATAAGCCGAAACATCCGCAATCGCCACATAAATTTTATAGCCATCCAAATTGTCTTTGGCGTTATCTGGCTCGGCATAAAGTGCATCATCATGGTCTTTGGCATCAGCCGGGTCAATGGTCACAAATGGCAGATCAGTTAAATCATCACGTTGGTTGCGTGCCACCACAGATTTACCAACATCTTCACAAGCCTCTGATTCGGCAATCACCTCATCCGGGAATATATGCGGAATTTCGTAGGCATGCAGCGCAATTAGGCTTAATGCTTTTTCGCCCTTGGGTGAGCCGTGCCGTGCCGTAACCGTTGCGCCTTTATAGCGCGAGCGAGATTTTGGCATGTCAAAGCTAACCAAATCACCATCTTGCAGTTCAATGCCTTTTTCGATGGTCGACACCCGATATTGATTGTGATCTTTTTTATCAATTGGCTCAATAAAACCCAATTTTAGATGTTTTTCGTGCGGTTCAACATCTTCATCAATATAAAATATGCCCAACGCATCGGCTTTAGCCGTTGTGCCAATCTTTTTAATTAGCTTAGCGCTATATTGCTCAACGCCATGCTCAGCGCCGGTCTTTTTAATCCGCACCAGAGCTTTGTCGCCAGGTTTTAAATCTTTGGCTTCTTTGTCGGGCAGGGTGATGTATAGGTTTTTACGATCTTTCACCTCTGCACTCAATGGCAGCAGCAAATAATCGCCGTCTTCGGTAAGCTTATCCACCTCGCAAGTGATAACCGGCGGTAGGTTTTTGCTATTCTGAAACACCCGATGTTCATAAGCCACATCGCCACTGTTGATCAGGTCACGCAGCATATGCTTGAGCTTGGTGCGGTTGTCGCCCTTAATGTGAAAGGCACGGGCAATGTCGCGCTTGCCAATGCGCCCCGTTCCACTGTTGATATATTCAATCACTTCAGCTTTGGTCGGAAACGGGGTTTTACTCATGCTTTGGCTACTTTTTTAGCCGCTGGTTTCTTCTTCGCGGCGGTTTTCTTTTTCGCTGCCGGTTTTTTCTTGGCTGCGGCTTTTTTCTTCGGTGCGGCCTTTTTCTTAGCAGCGGGTTTTTTCTTTTTGTCTTTGGCTTCTTTGGCTTTGATCAACTCTACAGCCATTTTCATGGTTATAGATTCGGGGTCAGTGGCTTTGCCAATGGTCGCATTAATTTTTTCGTATTTTACATATGGACCATAGCGGCCATTATAAATGCCCACTTCACCACCAAGTTTAGGATGTTCGCCCAAAATCTTAATCGGAATGGATTGTGCCCGTTGCTTGGCACGTTTTTCGGCCAATAAAGTCAGCGCGCGGTTCAGCCCCACAGTCAAAACATCTTCGCCTTTTGTCAGGCTGGCAAAGGTTTTATTGTGTAAAATATATGGGCCAAAGCGACCAAGGCCAGCTTTCACCACCAAACCATCTTCGGGATGCATGCCAATGGTGCGTGGCAATTGCAATAAGCCGATTGCCAAGTCCAAATCAACATTGGCTGGGTCAACATCTTTAGGGATGGTTGAACGTTTTGGCTTTTCTTTCTCTACGGCTTCACCCAATTGCACATAAAGGCCAAAACGACCACGGCGCAGGCTGATTTCCAGTTTCGTTTCAGGGTCAATGCCTAAAACTTTAGGTTCATCACCCGCAGCTTCATCATTACCTTGGCCCAATTGGCGGGTAAAATTACAGTCCGGATAGTTAGAACAGCCAATGAATGCACCATAGCGGCCGACTTTAAGGCTTAACAAGCCATCATCGCATTTGGTACAGCTACGTGGCGGTGTGCCATCTTCACGCTCGGGGAATACGAGTGGTCCTAAGGCTTCATTCAACGCGTCAAGCACTTGGGTGATGCGCAGGCCTTTGGTTTCTTGGATCAACTCGTTAAACGGTGTCCAGAATTGGCGCAAGATTTCTTTCCAGTCGGCATTGCCAGCTGAAATTTTATCTAGATCTGATTCTAGGTTAGCGGTGAAATCATATTGCACATATTTGCTGAAGAAGTTTTCTAGAAACGCGGTAACCAAACGGCCTTTGTCTTCTGGGTGCAAGCGGCCTTTTTCGAGCCGTACATAATCACGATCGCGCAAGGTCGACATGGTTGATGTGTAAGTTGAAGGACGGCCAATGCCCAATTCTTCCATTTTACGAATCAGCGTGGCCTCTGAGAAACGAGCTGGTGGCTCGGTGAAATGTTGAATGGGCAGTATTTCGACTGTTTTGACGGTTTCGCCTTCGGTTAATTTAGGCAGGCGTCTGGCGTCTTCATCTTGTGATTTGTCATCATATGAAGACTGGTAAAGATTTAAGAAGCCGTCAAATATCATCACTGAACCTGTGGCGCGGAATTCGTAAAGCTTGCCGTCTATGCCTGTGGTTTCTAGCGTTGCGGCGGTGCGTTCAAATAAGGCATCTTCCATTTGTGAGCCTAAGGCACGGCACCAGATTAAGTTGTAAAGCTTGTAATGGTCGTCATCTAATATGGCACGCACTTCACGTGGGTGACGGCCTAATAAGGTAGGGCGGATGGCTTCATGCGCTTCTTGAGCATTTTTGGCTTTGACGGCGTAAAACCGTTGTTTTGGGGGAAGATATTTATCGCCTAAGGTTTTCTTAATCACGCTGCGGGCTTCGACAATGGCTTCTTGGGTCATGGTCACGCCGTCTGTACGCATATAGGTGATTAGGCCAGTGGTTTCGCCATTAATGTTAAAGCCTTCATATAATTTTTGTGCCACACGCATGGTGCGGGCTGCGCCGAAACCTAGCTTAGACGAGGCCTCTTGTTGCATGGTCGAAGTGGTGAATGGTGCTTGTGGCCTGCGGCGGGCAGGGGTGGCTTTGATGTTGATGACTTTTAAGTCACTGTTATGCAACGTGGTTTCAATGGCTTTGGCGGCGGTTTCTGTGGTGATAGAAAATTTCTCTAACCGATCACTGTCAATCGCCCAAAGCTTGGTGGTGAATTCAGTGCCATTATTGGATTTCTGTTTGCCATCAATTGTCCAATATTCTTCGCGGTCAAAGCGTTCAATCTCTGCCTCCCGCTCACAAATGAGGCGTAGAGAAACAGATTGCACACGGCCAGCAGAACGAGCACCGGGTAATTTACGCCATAGGATGGGTGAAAGTGAAAAGCCCACAAGATAATCTAATGCGCGGCGGGCGAGGTATGCCTCAACCAACGGCGTATCAATTTCGCGCGGGTGTTTCATGGCTTCTAAAATTGATTTTTTTGTGATGGCATTAAACACCACACGTTCAACCGCTTTGCCTTTCATCAGGCCGCGCTTGGCGTTTAAAACTTCGAGCACATGCCAGCTAATGGCTTCGCCTTCGCGGTCAGGGTCGGTCGCGAGAATTAACTTATCGGCATCTTTTAGCTGTTTGGCAATTTCGTTTAAGCGTTTTTTGCTATCGGCATCGACCAGCCAATTCATATCAAAATCATTTTCGGGGTCGACACTGCCATCTTTAGACGGCAAATCTCTCACATGACCATAAGATGCATATACCTTATAGTTTGAGCCTAAATATTTATTGATAGTCTTGGCTTTTGCCGGCGATTCTACGATCACTATATTCATGATTTATTCCGCTTTATGTCTCAATTATTTTTATGCTAATACTCATCTATATGGGAAATGTCAAAAAACTTTTAAAGATTTGACAATTTTTTTATTGTTTTCACGATCGCAATTGCACACCCTGACCGTAAATTTGTTCAATTTTTTCATCAAGTTCAAGATTTAACAACGCGTTGTGAAATTTTTCTGTATTTAATTTTGATTCTCGCAATAAATAATCCAATTCTATTGGTGAAGTGTTGAGTAATTGCATAATCACATCTTCCGGTTCGGTGCTTAATTCTTGTCTTTTGGGCGTCATTGGCGGCGCTGAGAATAGATCATCTTGCACAATAATCTCTTCAACTTCTGCTATATTTTCATATGGCATTTTTTGATTGTCTTTCACAAATGCCAGCGCATCTAAAATATCGTCTTTGTGCCGCACCAATACCGCGCCATTTTTAAGCAAACTATTCGGCCCTGCCGCACGCGGATCGAGCGGGTTGCCCGGCACGGCCAATATCTCACGTCCCAAATCGGCCGCCATGTTGGCTGTAATCAACGAGCCAGATTTTATTGCGGCCTCAATCACTAATGTGGCATGTGCAATGCCAGCGATAATGCGGTTGCGACGCGGGAAATGTACCGCTTTTGGGGTGAGGTTAAACGGCATTTCGCTAATGAATAGGCCTTTATGGCTTAAAAAATTCTCATACAACTTATCGTTTTCAGGTGGATAGATAATGTTAACACCACCGGCCAAACAAGCAATCGTACCGGTATGAAGCGCCGCTATATGGGCTTTGGTATCAATACCGCGGGCAAAACCAGATACTATGGTAAACCTCTCTGCTGCAACACCTGCCGCAAGCTTCTCGGTAAGTTTTAAGCCCAAAGCCGAGCAATTGCGTGTGCCGACAATGCTCAGAGCAGGTTTATGCAATTGCGATATATCACCTTTGACGGTTAACAATGGCGGCGGATTGGCCGAATATTTGAGTGCATCGGGATAATCATCTTCGCCCAGAGCAATCACCTTGGCGCCAAATTTGTGAATATTCTGCCATTCATAAAGCACCGCATCGCGGTCGGCCAATTTGATTTTTTTATTATTGGTTTGAGCGATAAATTCGGGCAGGGCGGCAATGGCATTACCCGCACCGCCATATCTATTGATCAGCATATGAAATATTTTTGGCCCAATTTGAACCGAACGAATGAGCTGCAACCAATCCAGTTTCTGCTCATCTGTAAGTTCAATTTTTGCCTCGTTCATATCTAGCCCTTATCGCCAATTTTACTTTCTTCGCCCTTCAACAACCGTCTTATATTTTCATGATGTTTGGCAAATATAAGTATGGTGAGAATGGCCGACAATATCGCCCAATCGAGATCGAAAAAATACAAAAACACAGTGGTTGCCGTACAAGCCAACAACGCCGATAAAGATGAAAAACGGCTGATATAGGCTGTGCCTAACCATGTGATGGCAAAGACCAATACCGCCCATGGCGCACCGGCCAAGAAAATACCAATATAAACCGCAACACCTTTGCCACCTTTAAATTTAAGCCAAACCGGAAACAAATGCCCAATCAGCGCAAAAAAGCCGGTTAAGCAAACAAAAAATATCGGGAAATTCATCGTATTGTGAAAATAAAGCGTAATCCATATCGCCACTGCGCCTTTAAGCAAGTCGGCAATCAAAGTACCAGCCGCCAGCTTTTTACTACCGGTGCGCAATACGTTGGTCGCACCAATGCTGCCCGAGCCAATGTCGCGCACATCGCCCAAGCCAGCCATTTTTGTCAATATCAGACCAAACGGTATAGAGCCCAAAAAATAGCCAATCACAAAAGCCAAACCATAGCCATGATAAGCGATTAAAAAGTCACGCATTTAATTTCCTAACTCAAATATTTTACGACCGTCTATATAAGTTGCCAACACCTTACCCTGTAAGATGCGATTCTCAAATGGTGTATTTGAGCTTTGTGATTTTAATTCGGTGCGCTCCACTTTCCAACTATGTTCCGGGTCAACAATGATGAAATCGGCCGGACTACCCGCTTTTAACCGGCCGGCATCTAACTCCAATATTTGCGCCGGGTTGTAACTTAACGCCCGCCACAATGTTGGCAAATCAACCCCATCACTATGATAAAGCCGCAACGCAGCAGCTAATAGAGTTTCAAGCCCAACAGCACCAACCGCGGCGTCGGCAAATGGGTGGCGCTTGCCATCCGGATCTTGCGGGTCATGGGAAGAAACAATCACATCTATATCGCCATTTTTAATGCCCTCAACCATCGCCATACGGTCATCATCACTGCGCAATGGCGGCTCTAGCCGTAAGAAACTACGATATTCACCAATATCAAACTCATTAAGCGTTAGATTGTTAATCGACACACCAGCAGTAATCGGCGTATTTTCGTGCTTAGCGCGTTTAACTGCGTTTAATGATTCGACGCATGAGATTTGGCTGACATGATATTTTGCTTTTAGCAGCGAAGCCAAAGCCAAATCACGTTCCAACATAATGGTTTCTGCAATCTTGGGCTTACTAGGCAAGCCAAGGCGCGAGGCATATAAACCTTCATTCATCACCCCGTCACCAGCCAAATCTTCATCTTCTACATCATGAATAATCAACGCTTGGTGTGAGTTAGCATATTCAAGTAGGCGTTTGAACAAGAGCGCATTTTGTACACTTTTGCGGCCATCAGTAAAAGCAATCGCGCCGGCTTTTTTCAGCAGGCCAATTTCAGCCATTTGCTCACCCGCTAACCCTTGGGTCAGTGCAGCGCTGGTATAAAGATTAACTCCCGATACCTTTTTGGAGCGGCCATTTATATATTCAACCAAGGCGATATCTTCAACAATCGGTGTGCTATTGGGCATGCTGAGCAACGATGTCACGCCGCCCGCAGCAGCCGATTCGCCGGTATTCTTAAGCGTTTGATTGCCCACGCCATTCATAAATACCCGCATGTCCACCAAGCCGGGCGCGAGTATTTGGCGTTTCACATCAACATATTCAACTGCGATTTTTGCATCATAATTGCGGTCAATATGGCCGCCAATGTCCAGCACTTTGCCGTCACCGATATAAATACCGCCAATGCTGTCAGTCATTTCCACGGGGTCAATGAGCCGGGCATTGTAAAATATTTTATGTTTCGACATATCAAACGCCCCCGTTATTTTTAGACAACCAATTGTTGGATAAGGATTCAAGCACCGCCATACGCACCGCAACCCCCATTTCGACCTGCTCCCGAATCAACGACTTAGCGCTATCTGCCACCACGCTGTCAATCTCTACGCCTCTATTCATCGGCCCGGGATGCATCACCAAGGCATCCTCATTGGCATAAGACAATTTCTTTTCGGTCAGGCCATAAAATTGATGATATTCTCTTGCCGAAGGAATAAAAGCCCCTTGCATGCGCTCAGTTTGTAACCTCAACATCATCACAATGTCGACGCCTTTAAGCCCATCTTCCATATTATGGAAAACTTCGCAGCCCATTTTTTCGGCATCAGCCGGCAATAAGGTCGGCGGCGCGATCAACCGCACCCTTGCCCCCATAATGTTCAGCAAAATAATGTTGGAGCGCGCCACACGGCTGTGCAATACATCGCCGCATATGGCAATGGTTAGCCGCGCCAACTTGCCTTTATTGCGGCGAATGGTCAGCGCATCTAACAAGGCTTGAGTTGGGTGTTCATGCCGCCCGTCACCTGCATTAATCACTGCACAATTTACTTTTTGTGACAATAGCTCAACCGCGCCGGCACTGTGATGGCGGATGACCAGTAAATCAGGTTGCATGGCATTCAACGTTGCCGCTGTATCAATCAGCGTTTCACCTTTTTTTATCGATGAGTGGGCAACCGCCATATTCATCACGTCCGCGCCTAAGCGTTTGCCGGCAATTTCAAATGAAGCTTGGGTGCGGGTCGAGGCTTCAAAAAACAGATTAATCTGCGTGCGCCCCTCCAGCTCGTTGGTTTTTTTAATGTCTCGTCGGGATTGCTCGACCTTCTCATCAGCCAGATTGAGCAATGCAGTGATGTTGGCTTCTTTCAGCCCCTCAATTCCCAATAAATGCTTATTGGTAAAATGCGGTTTCATCATGTTTTCAAAATTTTTCATTAAAATTAAGCTATAATATGCTTTGTCATTTGGGACAAGTGATGAATCAAGTTAGACACCAATATAATATAGAATCGCTGTGATGCTAACAATCGAAACCAGAGTCTGCACGGTCAGAATGTTGGCCATTAAAGTTGCATCACCACCCATTTTGCGCGCCAAAATATAGCTTGCGCCGGCGGTTGGCACCGCACCGCACAATATCGCCACAGTCAGTGCCATGCCGGTCACGCCAAAATAACTACCAAATAAAAACATGAATAATGGCATCAGTGCCAATTTAAGTATAGTGGCAATGAGCACCGCAAAGCCCGATCTTTTAATGGTCGAGAACTGCACACCGACCCCAACCGCCAATAGTGACAAAGCCAAAGCGGCACGGCCAAGTAAATCCATTGTATTGGCGACCGGTTGCCATAAACCCACGCCTAAAAAGTTAAGCGCCAATCCAGTTGAACAGGCGATAATGAATGGATTGGTCACTAACATTTTAATCACCTTGCCGATAGATGGCGTATCCTTACCAACCATCAATGCCAATGCCGTCACGTTAGACACATTGAGCATCGGGATCATCACCGCAATGCCAATAGAGGCAACTGACACACCGGCATCACCATAAAAACCATCAATGATCGCAATCACCGCAAAAGTATTCCACCTCGTTGCACCTTGAAAGATTGATGAATAAGAGGCGCCCGCCATGCCCATTGGTTTGGCAATAAAATAACCAAGGCTAACCACCACCAACATCGCCGCGACCGAAGCCCCCATAGTCAATGATACGTTTAAAGCCGGAAACTGGCTAAAATCAGTAATCGCCAACGTGCGAATGATGAGTGAGGGGAACAAAACATAATAACATAAATGCTCAACTCCCGACCAAAAGCCTTCGGTAAAAGTTCTGCGCCGGTGGAAGATATAACCCAAACTAATCAAGAAGAAAATCGGCGTGATGGTATAAATAATATTGAGCATATCTGAGGCCTTTACTGTCTAGCGGTCAGCATAAGCAGGCCAAAGCCAACCAAAAAACTACCAATGATTCGCGATAAAACTGTTTGGCCTTTGCGCGATTTGAATTTTTCGGCAAATTGTGAAGTGGCAATGACATAAATACTGGTGGCAACAAGTTCTAACAAACAAAACATAATCGTCAGCCAAAAGAATTGTTGGTTAAAATTCTCGGTCGAGCTGATAAATTGAGGCAATAGAGCCGTAAAAATAAGCACAATTTTCGGGTTGGTAAAACCCACCAAAGCCTCTTGTTTAAAAAGTTGAAAATAATTGGTTTTTTCTGATTCTAATGCGTTTAAATCCCCCAAATCCATGCCGTTTTTGATGCTCATAATGCCAATATAAATAAGATAGCAAGCCCCAATAATTTTTATTGCCGTAAACGCCCAAACGCTATTGGCAATGATGATGCCCAAGCCAAAAACCGTCAGCAACGCGTAAAAAGCAAACGACAAAAAGCGCCCCAACACTCCAACCATACTGGCCCAATAGCCATGTTGCAAACCATTGCGAATGGCCAATACATTATTTGGCCCAGGGATCATATTGATCGCAAAACAGGCCGGTATCATCAATAATAAAGCTTCAATAGTCATATTCATCCTCGATAATCTTGCCCGATGTAACCCGCAAATCATATATACGGTCAACCGCGCCCTGCAAAATAAAACCAGCTGCCAATTTGTCAACCACGTCTTTACGCTTAGCGCGGCTCACATCGGCTTCTATCAGTGTATTGGTTACCGCCATGGTCGAGCCTCTTTCATCCCAAAAACATACTTTTATGCCATTCAGGGCAGAGGCATTGGCCATATTGCGCACAAAGGCGCGGGTGGCTTGGCAACGTGGGCCTTCGCTATTGTCCATATTCTTCGGCAGGCCAATAACCACGGCATAAATGCTATATTCTTCAATGATTTTTGCCAGTTCCACAACGTTCACACCAAATTTTCCGCGCTTTAACGTCTCGAGCGGTGTGGCAATGCTGTTGCCAATGTCAGATGTGGCGAGCCCAATGGTTTTACTACCAAGGTCAATGCCAAGCAACCGTCGGCCTATATCAAGCTTATCTGCTAAATCTTCGATTTCTATAATATTTGTCATATAGTTTGACCATTTCTAAAACTATGTCATTATTGCGATAAGATTGGCGCAAATACCAATCAATAATAGTGATGTTTATAAGCATAATTTGAATGGGAGCAAATATGAAAATTTTTTGGTTGGGCCATAGTGCATTTCGGATAGAATTTGGTGACGTTGTTTTACTGACTGACCCATTTCTATCGGGCAACCCACATTTCGCCGAAAGCTCCTATGCCGGCGATGTGGCAAAAGCCACCGAAGGTTGCACTCACATTGCCTTAACCCACGGACATAATGACCATGTTGGCGATACGTTAGATATA